>NZ_JAMYSA010000074.1:0-32454 GCF_040321735.1 Mesorhizobium sp. M0293 | reverse complement strand
AACGCGCGCGTCTTGGCCTTGTGATACCCCATTTGTTTCGGGTGTCCCCGGTGGGGGAGCCGCAAAATTCGCCGGCTCCCCGGTCTGCCTTGGGAGCAGAGATACCTGCCGATGCGTGGAAGTCACCGTTTCGGCGAATGCGCCTTAGGGGTCGTCCGCGCTGTCGCTCATTCACATCGCCACCGTACTACTTATAAGTTATAAGTCAACAGGCTTTCATACGCTGGTGCTAATTTCAGGCAGGGTGAGCGTCTTCAATCCCGCGCCCTCGCCGCCGTCGACCGGCATGACGATGCCGTTGACGAAGGATGAAGCGCGCGACAGCAGCCAGGCCACGGCCTCGGCGACGTCTTCGGGAGTTCCCAATCGACCGACTGGAATGCGGCTCTCCAGCAGAGCCCTGCGGCCAGGAATGGCAAGCGTGCCCGCCATCATCCTTGTTGCGATCTGGCCGGGGCAGACGGCATTGAAGCGAACGTCGCTGATCTCCAATGCCAGCGACAAGGTCAAGGCGATCAGCGCGGCCTTGGAGGCCGAGTAGATAGCCAAACCTTCCTCGCCCATCAGCCCGGCCACCGATGACATCATCACCACCGATCCGCGCGCCGCGCGCAGTCCTCGCAGCGCCGCGCTGGTAAAGATGAACGACGAGCGTGCATTCACCGTCATGATCTCGTCCCAATCGCTGAGGGTGGCGCTCTCGAAAGCCCCTCGCCCCGTCATGCCGGCGTTGTTGACCAGTCCGGCGATCTTTCCATTCCCGAGTGTCATCGCGGCATTGATGGCGGTTCGGCATTCGCCTTCGTCGCGCACATCACAGGCAATGAAACGCGCATTGGCGACACTGGACACGATTTCTCGTGCGGCAGCCTGGTCGCGACCCGTGAAGACGACGGCCGCGTTCTCCTGCTTGGCAAGGCGCCGGACACAGGCGGCGCCAATGCCATGCGTACCGCCGGTTACGACATAGATATTTTCTGTCTCGCTCATGGTAGCCCTATGAATGATCGGCTCAACGAGCCAGGATTGCGCTGTCGCTCCCGCCCACGGTGGGGTGGCTCACTGCGCGCGTTGATCGTGTTCACGGGCGTGGCGCCGCCGCCGGTGGTCGGATAAAGGCATGTCGGGGCACGCAGCCTGCGCCGCGTTCAGTCTGTGTAAGTCGCGCTGAAAACCAAGCTCCAGCACGCCCGAAGCGTCATGGCCTCGACGAACCGCGGCGATCCGGCGCTGACAAGACACAGTCTTTGATGATGTTGAAACCCGGGCATCCAGTGGCGTTGCGTTGCGTAGGACAACGTTGGCATCACGATCGTAAGCTTCGAAGACACCCATTGTCAGGTGGAGCCACAGAAAAATTCTTATCGTGGAACTGCGGCATTCGGCTATGCGAAAATATCACTGTTGACCCTCGACGCCCCCGGCGATGCTGCTCATCATTCGACGGTTGAGGGTCACGAGACGCGACACTCCGGACACGAGCGCTGTGACGCGCCCCCTGCAAAATCTTCACCAACTTATAACGTATAAGCTGACTGTCAAGAGGAGCGCCGCCTGCGGGCTGACTATCGCGATATGACGCCGATGATGTTCGATGAGAAGCCGTTGGCGTTCGACGAAATCCTCGCCCGCACTCAAAACCACAGGACGATATCAACGCCGGAGCGTCGGCACCCTGAATAATTTGGTCGCTTTTCGCAATAAGCGAACTATCCCAAACGCTCATCCGTCTCGGGCTTGCTTCCACTTTCGCAGCCTTGCCATCTCGATTGGATCGAAATCAGATGAATACGGCAGCAGGAACTGGAACTAGTGCCGCCAAATACGAAGCCACGGTAGAGATCGATCTTCGTACTGTCGGGTAGGAGGTCTATGGTGCCTTAAATATCTGGCGTCGTATTTTTTGGTACGTCGCAGGGTCAACGAAGAGGCTCACGACATCAAGAAGTTCCTGAACGACTTCCTCCCGCAATCGAGCCTTCAGGCCGGTCAATCGTTCATCCTCATCGAGGAACTTTCCGATCATCATTCGAGCCTGTGTTTCAACCGTCTCCACAGCTCTGGCCGCGTCCTCTAAGGAGGTTGCCTTTTGCTCTTCGGGATCTCCTTCTTCCACGATCGTTTCGTCGACATAACCGACGACTTTAAGCGCCGATGATGCCCGTCGCCTGAGGCGCTTCGCCGTATTCATGAGGTCGATGACCTGATCGTACGACGCGCGGGAGCTCTCAGCCAGCGTCGTGCTGCGATTAACTAGCTTCTCGATGTCATCGACAACTTTGCCAATATTAGTCTGACCCTGCTGAGACGCATCGTATGAGGCATCGGCAAGAGGCTTGCACAAAAACAGGCTAATCCTGTTCTTGATGTCGATCCATTGTGTCGTCTCTTCAAACCCATCGCGACGGGCGTTCGGAATCACCTTCTCGGGATCGATGTGGATCTCACCAATATAGTAGGCGTTGAAACGGCCGAACGACGGTTTGACCTCCGTGAATAGCTTCTCGACGATTTCCGTCCCATCGACCTGAATATTCCGTACCCTGACTCTGACGCCGCGCGTGCTAAAGTCAGTGATCGCCGCGAAATCGGACAGTTTACCGACCCAACCCCAGTATGCATTCTCCTCCCCTGGGAAGAATTCGACCGACTGTAGGCTCGTGGCGCCTTTACGATGCTCATAGGTGTCGCCATATGGCCTGAAGATCTGCGTCGTCTCGCCATCTGCGGTGACGAATACGTCGATAACCTCAAGATCCTCGCCGAAATATGTCTTGTACTCGGACCGGATCTCGTCCCGCCATTGCCACTCCGGCTCAAAGTCAACCGGAACGACCTCAGATAGGTATTTGCGGACCGCAGCGGGATCTTTCAGGCTTTTGGGCGCCGGCTCCAGGCCCTTCAACTCAACTTCGAAAAAATGACCCTCAGACTGCGCACCGTCAACTACTGGCGCAAATCGTATAGCTTTCGAAAGGAGCGCCGCCAATTCGACGTCACCACCTTCGTCGGGCTTCATCGCGCTCAATAATTTTTCGCAATCGAAGTCGATCACCGTCAGAGTGGTTTCACCTGGAAATGTCGTCCGAAAAATGAGGTTTTTGCAGTAGGCCATACCAGCAAGACGGCCTATCCCACGGAAGCCGGCGTCGCGCTGGCGGTCCTTTTTCGAGGCGCCGATTGATGTCAGCGTATTCCAGGCTTGGTCAGCTCGCACGCCAAGACCGTTGTCTCTGATAACAATGCAGTCATCCGCAATCGAAATATCAACCCTGCCCCGGCTGTCCAAAAACCGGGTGCGGCGTGCCGCGCGGATGGCGTCGAAGGAATTCTGTACATATTCGCGGAGAGTGTGCCGAGGCTCGCCGTACATTCCTAGAGTGAGCGTTTCAAGCACAAAGGCACCGATGTGTGGAATGGCCTTGAGCGGCGCTACATTCTGCGGAGCAGCGTCCACTGGCTCAGTCATTATCGCCATCCTCTTCATCTGCCAGAGAGCTTAAGCCGCCCTCACTTGTCGTATCAACGGAAGCCAGGCCGACATCAGCCGACCACGTGATTTTCTTGGTGTCCCAGGTGGTGGCGAGCAATTCCACGGGCACGAACAAGTGCTTTGCAATAACGGCTCGAAGTTCTTTTCCTGTGCAGCCTCTGCTTGGATCATTGGCCAGAAGGCGGCTCAAAGTTTGTGGACTGGATTCTGGGACGCGGTCGATGAGAGCGGGCTGTCCACTGACACGCACCTCACGCAACAAATCCGCCTTCCCGTTTCCTCCGCCCCCCAGCAGATTGAGGGCATAGGGGACTTTTTGGCGACCGGTGCCGGGAAGATAAGGGAGTTGAGCATCAGCACCTTTCAAGAAACCATTCAGCGCAGCAAAGGCAGGAGCTGCGCGTGCATCTGGCTCCATCTGCAGGGCAAAAAGCGCGGCTTCGCTTTGCGGTACCTTGTGAAGTTCGCCTGAGGCATCGAAATATGCAGAACAGATAACGGCTAGCACTGCCATATTCCAATTGGCTGGCTCGACGTTTGGGGCAATTTGTTCAAAAAGTGCATTGGCTTGGGTCGCCCAGCGTATGTCACTAGCGATCAGCCCGGACATTGCCTTGCCAAACAACAGTGGCGGCAGCTCACCAGATACGAGGGAGTTCACCCAGCTTGCGACGAGTCCGTCTTTTAAATTTATCGGGGCTTGGGCATAGGCCGACGAGAGCGGGAAAGCATTAACGCTGGCTATCGCGCGCGCCGAAGGGGCGACGAATGCCCGAGCAGGAACCGGTGGTGACAGGTCTGCCGGCGGGACCGTTGGTTCTGCCTCTTCGCCATTCGCGACCGCCACGTTAGCCCTCTCGACTGGTGCCGCCCTTGCGGCTAGCGCTGCTGTCGCCAGCTTTTCGATAACGTCGAAGCGGTGCGAGGCCGCAAACCACTTCGAAACATTCGACGCCTGGCCGGCAGAGTTCGGAGCATAATACAAAGCGGAAGCGACAAAGCCGGGAGGTACTACGTAGAGGGATCTAGACGAGGTCTTCTTTGAGAATTCGTGGATGAGAAGCGGGTGGGCCAAGGTGACATCGAATTCCATGTCGCGATTGGATTTTTGTGGTTTGTCACCACCATTGTATACGAGGGGCGCGGATGAAACCCAGTCGGTCTTCTCATCGCGCGAAATCAGGACGGTATCGAACTGGGTGGGACCCGTCCTATCTTTGAGGTCGGCAAGCATCTCCTCCCAAATTACGACATCACCAAATTTGTTCTCTGGCTTGTTGTCGTGGTATCCAGGCGGCATCAGGTGCTTGTAACGCAATTCACCGACTTCGTTGATCCGCCGAATGATATCGTCGAGCTCAGTGTCGAGTATGTGGTCGTTGACGAAATCGACCACGTCGTCTGCGGCGCCGCTGGACGCAGCCTCGTCTCCGGCAATCTTCCCCAACTCCTTGAGACGCTGAACCGTCTTTTGCACGTCGGTTACATAGGCATCACGCCCAGCATAACCTTTGGCGATGCACAGCGCGTCATCAACACGTTCCGTCGTTAAGCGAGCAAAATCAGTCAGTTTTGCTTCGGCGTCACTGACTGCCTTCTTCAGGTTGGCATTGAGCGAGCCACGCAGTAGGTGGCGATGAAGTTCGTGTGCGGCCCACACTGGAACGCGCATCTTTCCGGTCGGTCGAGACCGACACCAAGCGAGAAATTCCCTCCTCGCGTCGCGGCCAATGTTGGCTGCCCACATCAAGACAGACGTGTCGAGATAAAAAACGGTTTCTTCGCTTTGCAAAATTCCGGACAGATCGGCGATGAATCTTTGATAGTCACGAACAAATGGATCAAGCCGCATTCACATCCCACCCGATCTTTATCAGACGCTGAACGCGTCTTGGTACGCAACGGAGCATCTCGAGCCCGATCGAGCCGTACAACTGTGACGTGCTGGCTTTACTGTGAAAGCTTGGCGAGGATTTTGTCAACGAGTGTCTTTGCTGCAGCCGTCGAAGGCGAGCATTGATAGACCAAATCGCAAAAGCGCTCGAACGACTTGCGTTCACCTAACTCGAGGGACGCAAGGGTATCTTTCGGAGCGTGAATAACATCCCGCAATGCTTCCAATCTTGCTCGCAGAGAGTCGATGTGAGCCGACTGATCGGCAATATCTTCCGCGACAAAAACCTTTTGCTGCAGAGCCTTTTGAATTCGGGAGAAGCTATCTTCGGCCTTCGCATGGTGTCTTGCGCGTTCTGCCGGGCCGATGGCGCCCTGAGACAGAACATCCACCACTTCTTCCACAACGTTTTTCTGCAGTTCAATCTCTCGCAGCCAGTTTCTTTTGATCGAGCTGGTGCGGCAAAGATGTGCTATTTCCCTCGCAATCGGCGAGAGCTGATTGGTCAAATTATGATAGTGCGCATTTTGCTCGAAGTGGTCTCGACGTCCGTTTGGAACGATCTTTCGATCGACGACATGAATTTCACCGACGGCCCACGCATTAAATCGCATTTCGGGAAACAGCTCCTCAAGGAGGTTGTTTTCACCAATCTGGACATTCCCTGAGCGGAGCCGCAGACCTTTGACGCCGACGGCATTCGGAAGCGCACCCTCGTAATTGTGATGAAGAACCCACACAACTGCAGCAAGCTCACCGTCGATAGACGATATTGTGCTGACCGAAAGTTGATTAAAATGGATTGAAGGGTGACCGGTTGGCGTGAGAATGTCACGGTGAGGTCGAAAGACAGGGCGATCGCTGCCTTCAATATGAATTTCCAACTCTCCGAGAGCGACGACGGGTGCCAGTGCGTCGCGGATCTCCGCGGCAAAACTGAACTCTGGCGCAAAGGGAACAGGTGCAACTTGGCCCAAATACTCGTCAACCGCTGCCGGGTTCATCAGCTTGTCGCTGCGCAGTCGAACAACCCCACGCAATTCGACTTCGAAAAACCGGTCTGGAAAGTCGCCAATCGGCCTTTTTCTCAACGTCGCAACAGAGCGTATGAGGCTTTGAATGTCGCCATCGCTTTCACGCAAGGCCGACTTCAGCCGCCGGCAATCCCACGTCAATTCGGCCACGGTCGCATCTGACGCTGTGCGTGAGCGGAAGATCAGTTCCTGCGCATAGGCCAATCCAGCGAGACGGCCAACACCCCTGAACCCTCGGGCCTTTGTACCACGCTTACTGCTAGCGCCGAGGGCTGCCATCTTGCGGGAAAAATCGGCGTTCGACAGGCCGGCACCATTGTCGCGAATGCGTATGGCTCTCGTCGACGGATCAATCGTAATTGAAACCTTCCCAGCTTCATCTCCAGAAAGGAGCCCGCTGCTGCGGGCGTCATCGATCGCATCGGCAGAATTCTGCACATACTCACGATAGATCGTCATCGGATCGATGTACATCGCGCTGGAAACCAGTTCCAACACGTCCCGACCAATCGTGATCTCTTCAAGGGGCTCGTTCTGGCCTTCCGCTTTTGCCGCCAGCAGTGCCGAGCGGTTCATCCGGGTCGTGGCTTCTGTCGTCACGCGACAGCCCTCGGCTTTGGTGCAAGCTCTGCAGCGATGGCGATGTTCTCTTCCTCATAGTCCAAACCAGCGTCTTCAACACGCTCGTCTTCCGCGAGACCGAGGTCAGACATGGATTCCAGTCGGACCAGTTCCTTTTGCGTCGCCCAGATCGTGGTAAGTTCATCCTTGGACGCAGGAATGTAAAAGCGCAAAACACGCCGGACCTTATCGTTGGCCGCAAAATCACTCAGCATCACGAACTCACGGGGATCTCGGGACGACAGGAGCTCCATAAGCTCTGCCCGCTCGTAATTATCGAGAGAGGCAAACTCGGCCTGAAATTCGTAGAGCTTCTGATCCTGATCGTATCGCTCGTACCAAGTACGATTGAAGATGAAATCGTGTGGCATCATCAAGATACGCGCATAGTCGTCGAACGTGTCGCCGAATGCGTGCTTGAAGAAGTCCGGCGCGCCGCTGACGATGCCATGGGTTGCCTGCAGCACGATCTGCATCGAGCGCAGCTGATAACGCGACCACTTCTCGCCGATATGCCCGCGATTGGGACGGTTGGTCGGCTGATAGCGCATCGGGAACGACCAGATACGGATGCCAAGCTCTTCGTTAAGGGTCACGTTCAACCGCATGCGTTCGAACAGATCCTCCGGACCGTCATGAAAATTATAGAGCATGTAGTTAGACAACTCTGTCAGCCCATATTCTGCCGCATAGCGGACAGCCTGCTCATATGGCTTTTTCACGCCGAGATGATCGAACGCGATGCGCAGGGGCTTGAGGCAAATGGTCGCCAGTTCACGCAGATACATTGGATCTTTACACAAGATCCGGGCATCAACACCCTGGTTGAAGTCGACCCGGCGCTGAACGGCGACCTTAGCGCCCGGCCTCATGAGTTTTGCTCCCGGCACGAATCCAAGGTCACGGATTTCAGCGATAATTTCCTTGAACTTCGCCGACGCGACGACATTGTTGTCCATGAGGATCAGGTCCTTCTTCGGACCGTAGTGCTCATCAATGGCTCGCACCAGGTCGGTCAATGACTCGGTGTCGCGTTGCATCCCCTCAAGCTTCGGCACGCCGCAGAAATGGCATTTACGGATGCAGCCGCGTGACGTGTAAGCAAAATACGCATCTCGCACGGGATAGCGGTAATCGATCTGAGAGAGAATATCGTAGTCTGGAACGAGATCCTCGATCGGCCGGCCTGTTGTGTCGCTGGAATAGAGTTCTTCAGCGAACTCGTCGAGCTGCAGGGACACCGCAGGCGCGTCCGAGAGCAGTCCTTTGATGAACCTAACACCGTGCCACCGACGCTCGTCCAGGAAGCGCTCGTGCATAAGAGACGCAGCGATTCCGCCGACGAAAACCTTATCGGCCTGGCCGTTGGCGACTTCTAAAGCGAAATCGATCGACTGAGAGATCTTCGGATATTCGAAGGAGAACAGCGTGGTGACATAGATCCTGTCCCAAGCCTCACTCATAACCGAGCGGTCTTCGCCTTTTATGAAACGAACACGATCTCGCTTACCGCGAGAGCCATGATACTGGGCGATCTTCATGAGGCCCATTGGCGGATATTTGTTCTTATAGCCCGGCTCGATGAGGAGGATATTCTTATTAGCCATTACTGACGACTTTCAGATGGGTCCGCTTTCGCACATCGCGTATGTAATCGACGGCCTTGCGCACACCGCCCTCACCGCCAAGCCCCTTGAGGTGGCCGCTACTTGACCAGTCGACATGAAGCCCGAAGTCCGCCAGCATGTTAACGAAATAACCGCGGTCGACATCGCTTGGCCCCTTGGCTTCAATATAAAGATCAGCCGCGATATCCATCAGCGCGTAAACACCGACACCCTTGTTCAAGATGTGCTTACGAGGGTTCGACCATTGATCGGGCAGAACCTCTACCACGGCCTTCCAAAAGGCCATAACCACGACAGCAGCACACTCGGGGGAGCGCGTCTTGAGGATCCGTGTCGCGTTCAAAAACCGCTTGATTGCCTTCTGCATAGTCCGAAGCGATGCCCGTCGGGTCATCCCCGAGGTGCTCTTGCCGCCAAGATCAAGCTGGCGGCACCAAGGAGAATCGGTGTCGTTGTTTAAATGCAGAGCAATGAAGAGTTCGGGCCGATCGTTTGCAAGATCACCTGCCAGATGGGCGTCATGAAAATCAAGGAGGCTGGTGCTCAGCCCCTTCGCCTTGCTGTTGATGGTGTTGAAAACTTCCATCTCTTCGCGAACCGTAAGTCCGAGAAAACACATGAACGGCAACGAGATGTCCACGTCGTTGAGATGCCCAAGGCGATGCTGGCAATCGACCTGAGCCATGACCTTTCCCGCAGCAGGGTCGATTTCGAGGCAGACCTGATCCTGCCCCGTTTCAACAAGCCGCCATGCGGTATCGCTCGGTCGAAGATTGAGCGTCAGCGGGATGGTCGAGGCGTCTGGTTGGCGGATATAGCGGCGAAAATCCAGACTGTGTTGAGAATTGAAGCGCCGCTGATATCCGGTCTTCGTGTCTTCGTTGAGGATGTCGGCGAAACTAAGGGAATGCAGGAGTTTAGCCGGGGCAAAGCCCAGCAAAACTCGGCGGCCCGCCGAGGCACCGACAGTGCAATGAATTGACAACGGAGCAGACATGGCGTTCCAACATTGCACAAATTTGCATTTTCCGGATGCATTTTCGTGCAAGAAACACTGCAAGTCAAGCTTGGTGTCAGGTGGGGGAATGAGAACCCTATGCTATTTTTTTTGGGTTGAGCTTGGCGCTGACGGCCTCTATCCGACCCGCGAGCTTATCGAGTTCGAAGTGGATCTTCTTTCGTGTCTCACCTTGCGCGTGACTGAGCGCTGCCTCGATCTCAGGACGTGCAAGCCATTGGCGGAACTTGGCTAGTTTCTTGTAGGGCGTACTGTCGGCGCCTGCCTCAACGGCATGCTCATGAGCATCCTTGAAGCCATAAGCTCGACTCGAGAATTTCTGTAGCGCTTTTGAGGCCGAACAGATTACCGGTAGGCGGTCGCGGACATCGACCGCGCGGGCAATCTCACCGGACTTGATTTTTTCAACGACCAGATTGTCAAAGCCCTGTTGAGAAAGCCTGGCCTTGCGAATGGTCGAGGACTTCAAATACTCGTCGTAATAGCTCCATTTCGTGGTGTCCGGGTCGCCGTGGTCGAGCATGAACTGATAAACCGCGATGAGGTGTTCCACCTTCCGTTTGGAAAGGCCGATCTCCAGTGCGAGTTTCGAAGAGTCGATGTCATGCGCTTTTGACCGACGATAGAGAAAGCCTGCCTGTTCAAATGGCGCCCAGTCTTTCTTGCCCTTGATATGATACTGCCCGAGCAATGCAAAGATCAGCGACTCGTCAATATCCTCCGGAAGAAGACGAACCTTCATACGGCCCCATTTGACCGGATCGGACTTCGCGAGACCTCGGTAGGCGGCCAGGCGACTATTTCCCTCCAAAACCTCCAACGACTGAGCGCGCACGACAACAGGGTCGGTCAAGCCGCCATCCCGTTTGATGTCTTGGATGAGAGCTTTGACGTGATCCATCTCCAGCAGCTTGCGTTCGATATCCGCTTGGCTTGGCTCCTCGCCGTCGACACGCAGGATGGAATAGACACGCGGATTATCAACGAAAAATCGAAGATCCTTTTGTGCGATGGTGCTGCTGACCACAGGCACCTCAATGCCGCGAATAAGCAGCGTCTCTCCAGCTACTTCCGCGGATGCTTGCATCGTATTCATTCTTCCTCCCGCCTATCGAGGCGCAGCACGTCGCGGACCATTTCGCCGAACGCATAGTCTGCACGTTTGTCATAGTCGGCCCGACTGATATCGCCTTGGCCCAGTTGTGCCGCGAGGTGCTTTGCCGAAAGGAGCGCATCTACCCATTCATCGACGGTTTCCGTTGCAATCAAGTTGGTGACGAAACAGGGCCGGTTCTGCGAAATTCGGTGAATACGGTCTTGAGCCTGAAGATAATCGTCCAGACTGAAGCTGCGATCGTAAAATATGGCGTGGTTTGCAACGGTAAGCGTCAGTCCTTCCTTCGCAGCTCCTGGCGTTGCGACCAACACCCGCACGCCTGGATCTGTTTTGAACGCCGACAGCGCCTCTTCCCGGATGGCAATGGTCAGGCCGCCGTGAACCACGACCGTCCCATACTCATCCAGATGCAAGCGTAAAAGCTCTGCGTTTTTCGTGAAATTGGTCCAGACAATAATTTTTTCATCTGCGTCGATGGCGTCGTGCACGAGCTCTTCGAGCGCACGCATTTTCCCAGGCGTCGCCTTATAGGACTGATCGATCATTGCGGGATTGGAGGCGACTTGCACCAGTCGCAGTAGACGCTTGAGGATTTCTTCGGCATCATCGAGCACGGGACGGCCCTGAGCTACAATGATTGCCGCAAGTTCATTCCGGAACTGCCCATAGATCTCAGCTTGTCGCGGCTCGAGCGCGCAGTCGATATTTCGTACCGTCTTGTCCGGAAGCTGGAGACCCGCCGTCTTCTTCGTTTCTCTCACCGTGAAGGGGCGGATCTTTTCAAAGAGTTGCTCAAGCTCTCCGGCGAAGGCGGCGGCTCGCGTTTCGTCATGGCCGAGGTCGTTCGTCAGGTCGAGATTTCGCTTGAAGGTGGTGAAATCATCTCCAAGACTCTCGCCTTCGTCGAGAAACTTGATCTGGGACCAGAGATCGTACGGCCGGTTCGCAACCGGCGTGCCGGTCATGATCACTTTGCGCACGAAGCTCGGCCCTAAGCCGTGAAGTGCCTGACTGACCTCCGCATCTGGGTTTTTAATTTTATGCGCTTCGTCGAGGACTGCCGCGACCTTGCGCGTTTTCATGAAGAGATCCAGCCGCTTTCTCTCGGAAAGGACAACCTCGTAATGCGCCAGATAAATCCGCGCCGGGCTGTTGAAAGCGTAGAAGTTTGCGTTCCTGTCCTGTCCCAGGATCCGAGGTCGCAGGTGGCTATGGCTGGCGATTTCTGCCCGCCAGTTCTCGATCAGGCCCTTCTTGGTGATGATCAGCACCGAGTCTACTATTTCCCTCGCAAGCCATGACAGCGCAAGGTCAAGGCCGATCTTGGTCTTGCCCAGGCCTTGCTCGTGGAAGATTGCGGCATAGGGCATATCGCGGAGCGTCGAGAGTGCCTCGATCTGGTGCGAGAACGCAGACTGTTTCGCATGCAGGCTCGCGGCCCTTTGTAGTTTTAGCATGGCGTCACCCTGAGCCCGTCAAGGACAACGGTTCGAGTGGGGGAATTGGGGAACGGAGATTTTAGCTGTGAAAGCATTCGCCTGGCGGCGGCGGCGGCGGTCAGCGGTACGCTCAACGCAAAAATTCCATTGGAAGTATGTGAGAGATAGGCGAGAAAGGCGGTAATCTGGTCTTGGGTGTGGGCCGTCTCCAAATCTGCCCTCGTTTTCGCCTCTCCAATCAGTGTCGCGGTGGTGGGGATGTCCGTGGCATAAAGGTCGGGTACATAACCGTTGACGCGCGGTGGACGCTCTCCTCGGATGGGCCTGACCGCATCATCCCTGATGGCAAGACTGGCAAGTGCGCCCAGTTCACTTTCTGCGAACCCGACAAGGACGGCCACCAGCAACGCGTGAGACGCAGATTCCGGCATCTTAGGAACTCAGCCCAAGCCATTTCAGGAGCTTTGTCAGCTCGGCCTGGGCATCCGTCAGGGCTTGGGCGGTGTCGCCGCCAGGGTCCGACTGGATCCGCTGTTGTTCATCATATTGGAGAGCGGCGATACGGCCGACAAGAGCGCGGGCCAATTGCCCGATTTCGGCTTCCAGCAGTGTTTTATTGAGGTCCGGCTTCTCAAGTACGGCTTCAGCCTTACGTGCGCCATGTTTGAGGAAAATTTCTCTAGCCTTTTCGTTTCGCAAAATTCGAGGAAGCACGCGGACTTTTTGCAAAGGGAATAGCTTGCCGTCATGGATCCACCGCGCGAAATCGATGAAGTCAAAACCACCAGCCGTGATTGCCTGCTTGATCCCTGGCTTCTGGAGCTCGACGAAACCGCTGAACCGAGTCGTATCAAAATCGCCGTCCTCACCAATCGCAAGTCTGTAATATTGTTCCATGTCGGAATAGGCGTTGATGCTCTCCACAACTTCGGACTGCCGTCCGCCGCAATAATCTACAATCGTTGCGAATGGCAAATGGTCTTGGGTGCGTAGTTCGTAAAGGTATTTTGCCTTGGAGTAAGGATCCCAGGGTCGCGTTCCGACCAAGTGGATTTGCAGACGAATGGCGTGAACCGAAGCTTCATCGATTTCGTCGTGAACAAGAGCTGGGATGTGTGTCCAGCTGCCTTTCACCTGTGTGTCGATGAAGTGCTTATAGAGAGCGACACGCGTATTGCCTTCGACGCAGACTAGGCTGCCGTCAGTTCTACGATTGAGGATAACCGGCTGAATAATGCCGCCATTGCTGATAATAGACTGCTTCAGCTTTTCGAATGTCGTGCTGGTCGAGCTACCAACATCATCGTCGTTGCCAGCACCAAGTGCCAGAAAGATCGCCTCGGGCGTCGGGTTGTCACCATACATCTCGAGGAACTTGCGAATGCGTGGATTGGACCGGTCGAGCTCAATCCGATCGACGGCAACGATTTCATGCTTCCCAGCGTTGACCAACTGCTTCCCCCGTATTCCCAACCCCAGAGAAATCGCACTACAACTCTTCTAATATTTTATCAATCAGCCGAATATTCCATTATTTTTGTTAGCTGACACAGCTATTTTTCTGGATTCAGTACGCGCGAAACTAACATGGTTTCGACCATTCGTGCTGGCGGAAATTCCAATCGAAGAAACAGCACTCTTATGCGTGGCGCTACACCGACCGGTAGCCAGGCCCCACCACAACGCGCTTGTCAGATCGAGTTGAAACAGGCCGGGGGCAATTGACCGCAGCACGGTGGACTTGAACGAGCCCGTACCGCCGCGCTCGCCTGTCGCCGCATCAGTCAATCTTCAGAGTGGACCGATCCCTCGTCGTCTAGGAATTCGGACCCTCCGCCGACTGTGCCAAGTGCACCCGTGATGTCGGCGAGCAATCTCCCCTTGTCGAGCAAACCGGCGTCTTCCTGCTTTTCCAAATCGGGCAAGTCGCGCAGCGTCTCGAAGCCAAAATGCGACAAAAATCCCTTTGTCGTGACGTAGGTGTAGGGCGCTCCCGGCGTTGGGCATCTTGGACCCGTGGCGATGAAGCCGGAACCGCGCAGATTGCCGATCAGATCGCTGATTTCGCGACCGAAGAAGCTGGAAAGCTCAGCGCGGGTGATCGGCTGGAAATAGGCGATGGTCATCAGTACGAGCGCCTCTGGTTGCGACAGATCAATGCTCTGTTCGCTCGCACCGGAAACTGTACGAATGGCGTCGGCGAATGCCGGCCGGGTGCGGTGCTGCCAGCCACCGACGACCGACACCAGTTCATACGGCCTGCCGCGCAGCTCTTCGCGGATGTCGTCAATGATCAGGTCCAGGTTACAGCCTTTGCCTATAATCTTTGCCAACGTTTCTCTTGTCACTGGAGCCCCGGCAGCGAAGATCACGGCCTCGACACGCCCGACAGCTGGCAAATGATCGAGCTCACGATCGAACAAATGGTCATCTGAACGACGGTCGCCTGGGCGACGGCCATCTCGCGCGCCATCTTTCCTTTTCCCCGTCGTAGTGCCCGCCGCCTCAACCATTTCTCACAGCCCGTAGCTGCGGAAGATGGAACGGCCGGACAGCTCGCGCACGGCCCAAGATCGGCAAGTCGGTCGAATAGGCGGCGCAGACCGCAGTCGCTGATCCCGCGAATATCTTCCGAGGCGACGACCGCATCTTCGGCCAAAAGTTTCTCAACCACGGCGTCCGACCCTTTTGCACGAAATGTTGGCGCAACCGCCATCCAGTTTTTCGGCGCGACGATGGCGGTCGTGCGGCCAGGCACAGGCGCTCTATTCGTCGGCGTCGGCATCATTCTCGCCGGGGGCGGAAAACCCCGGCATGATGTCGCCCGCCAGAAGCTTTTCCTTCGACAGCAGCCCCGCATCCTCGAGCGCCTCGAAGTCGGGAAGATCGCGTAAGGTTTCAAGCCCGAATTCCAGCAGGAAATGTTTCGTCGTCACATAGGTATAAGGGGCGCCTGGTGTCGGGCTTCGCGGGCCGGAGGCGATCAGGCCGAAGGAGCGCAAATTGCCGATCAGGTCGCGGCTGATCTCCTTGCCGAAGAATGACGACAGTTCGGCGCGCGTGATCGGCTGAAAGAAGGCAATGCACATCAAGACCAGCACTTCGGATTGCGTGAGGTCGACGGCGCGTTCGTTAGAGCCTACGGCCGTTCGGATGGCGTCGGCATAGGCCGGCCGCGTCAGGTGCTTCCAGCCGCTTGCGACCGCGACCAGATCGTAAGGTCGGCCCCGCAGCTCCTCGCGGATGTCGTCGATCAAAAGGTCGATGCTGCAGGTCTTGCCGACGATGCGGGTAAGCACCTCGCGGCTGACCGGCTCGCTGGCGGCGAAGATGGTTGCTTCGACGCGGTTCATCCATTCGCGCCAACGCACTTCTGGCGGCAGGTGATCCAGTTCGCGGTCGAACAGGTGATCATCTGATCGCTCCTTCGCCCTTCTCCCCTTCGCCTGCTCCATGGTCTCACAGCCCGTAGATGCGGAAGGTCGGACGGCCGGATAGCTCGCGCACGGCGCCAAGTTCGATCAGCCGGTCGAACAGGCGGCGCAGACCGCGGTCGCTGATCCCGGCGATCTTTGAGGATGCGACGATCGCGTCGTCGGACAGCAGCTTCTCGACGACAGTGTCCGCCCCTTTCGCCCGCAGTTTTGGGGCGACAGCCAGCAGGCGGTCGGCGCGTCGGGCGCCCGCGGCCGCAAGATCCATCGCCCGCAGCGCCGCCTGCGCATAAGCCGCCCAAATGCGTTGCCGGGACGCCTGCCCGGGTTCCCGTTGGGCATGGGGTGACCGACGACCGCCCGCCACCGGATGCAAGCCGAACAGGGGCACCGCATGCGCCCACCCTAGCCGGTCGGCCAGAACAGCGTCCGCAACCCACGGTCCAAGCTCACGCGCGGCGCGACTGTGATGACGCTCGAGCACCGCGATCGCGTCGACCGCGCCAGCGACTGCATTACCGACCGCGCCAAAGATCGCCTGGATTTCGTCACCGATTTGGCCGGCCGCCGCCACGTCAAGCGCGCTACCGAGATTCGCGGCGACATCGACCAACACCCCCTCGCTGACCAACGTGGCGACCGGACGAGATGCCAGCGTTCGCCAGGCAAGCAGCATACGGCCGGCGGGTCCAACGTCGTCGCCGGGACGGGTGAGCAGCAGCGCGTCGCGCAGCGCCGCCCCGTCCTCGACCCGCCCGGCGCGTTTGGCTGTAGCCGCCGCTGCAGCAAGTGCCAGGCGCTGCCGCCAGGCGCCGGCCCATCTCTCCTGACGGCGCACAACCGCATCGAGCGCGGTCAGCGCCGCGGCCGCCGCAAACGCAGCGTCTTCGATCGAGTCCGGACCGGCCGCCACGGCGCGCAGCCAGATCGGCACGGGAGTGGCCAGCGCAGACGGGGCTGCACAGGTGACGACCACAGGTGCATGGCGAAGCAGTTTCGGCCGGAGAATCATTGAAGACAGCATGAATCATTGCGGCGCTTCTGGCAACGAAAATGGCCGAAAGGCGCCGTGCCTGTCGACAGTTGAAAACGAACGATAAACCGCAGCTTGTCGTTTGGATCATTCTAGAGGAGATGCTCTCTCTGGTCGATCTAAACCCCGAAATGCGCGCTGGGCAAGAACAAGCATATCGCGACGATCATGGCGGGCGCAACAAACACGCCACCCCGCCTCAGAAGAGGGCGGTGCTGCCGGATGATCTGATCGCGATGCTGGAATGCTCGACCACAGCAGCCGACGCAGCGTGAGCTTCGATTCTTCCTTGCAAAATGGGAGTTGCACTCCACGATTGCAAGGATGATTGGGCTCCGCGCTGCGCGGACCGCGTCCTCCCATCCGTCAGACCTTTTCCGGAGGAAGCTTGCCGTTGATATGATTCAAGGCGCGGCTCCATTTCTACGGCTTCGACAGCGGCGATTTCGTCGGCGCTGAGTTCCGCAGTCAGATCGATCCGCCGGTCGCGCTTCGACAGCCGGGTAAAATGCTCGTAAGCCAGTAGCACGGTGCACGGCCGGCCGTTCTTGGTGATGATGACAGGGTGGCGAACCGCAGCATCCTTATAGGCGCCGGCGTCTTTCGAGACGGCGGCGACGGTGACGGTGGTGGTCATCGGCAGAACTCTTTTCTTCCGGAAGATACGGGTTCCCCGGGCTTTCCGCAGATGTCAGCCGGCCATCGTAGTTCGCGCTTGAGCTGGGCGCAAAGCGATAAGCTGCGGGATTTGGCGATCATCATCCGGTCATCCTTGGCGTGGCGCCGTTGACCTTGAGCGCCGCCATCAGCATCGGCCCGACCGAAAAAGTCCCTCCCCTGGCCTTATCAGTCAGCGCCCGAAGATAGCCGCCGGCGGAATTGATGTGCTGAGCACGTTGCAGGATGCAGGCGATCACCATCGCCGCGGTCTCCTGGCCCATCGCATGGCAGGCGTCCTCATACGCTGACGGCGAAACGCCCAGATATCCCCGCACCTGGGCGGCGGTTATCATGAGATCGCGCCAGTTGCCGATCCCGTCGACGGCATAGTCAGCAATTTCCGGGCAAGCTTTCAGCACCATCCCCAGCGGGTATGTTTTCGGCGCCTCTGCGGTCCTCGTCCTCGGCTCGACCGCCGCCCCGCCTTTCTCTAAAGCAGGTTCAAATTCAAAAGTAGAGTCGGTATTTGAATCAGATTGCTGCCGCTCGTTTTGAGAGTCATTGCCGCTCGGATTCGTGGATTTCATATGAATTTCCAGCAGCTTATCCACATCGTCATGCAAGACGGTAAGATCGGCTACGATCGGCTCGAGCTCGGCAGTGCAGGCTCGGCGCGGAATTGCCTCCACAACGCGGCGGAAACGCTTCCACAAGCCCCCCCAGTCGCCCGGAACGTGCTCTTCAAGGGCCGCCTCGATGAGCTTGTGGATGTCACGGCGGTGCAAGGTGATCCGTTCGCGCATAAGCCTGAGTGCCCGGTTGTCGGCACGAACACGCTCGGCCGCCGCCTCGAACTCGGAAGCACGGGCCAGCAGCGGCGCCAGGGAGAAGCCGAATGCCTCCTCGATCTCCCCTCCCCGGCCTTTGCGGGCGTAACGCTTGCCGTTCGGGCTATCCCGACGGATGATCAGCCCGCAGTCAACAAGAGCCGCCAGGTGTCGCCTGACCGTGGGCTCGGGCATTCCGTGCGCCCTGAGCGACAGCTGTGCGTTCGAAGGAAACACGATGAGGTCGTTTTCCTCACTCAATTCGCTGTCAGGATAGAATGATAGCAACGCATTCAGGACGGCCAGAGCACGATCGCCGATGCCGACGATGCTCTTGCCCTCGCAGAGGTTGCGGTAGATCTGCCATTTGTCGACGACCCTGCCCTTGGGGATCTCACGTGAGTCATTTTGCGCTGCCAGCATGGCAAGCGACATCGGCCGCCGCCCAAAGGGCGTCGTTGCAATACCCGTCTCCATTTCTTCCTTCGCCTTCAATTAGGCAAAAGAAATCCGTCCGCCGAATCGACGCTTAAAACGCTTGACACTGATTCGCGGAAATGAGATTCTCGGCTTGCTAAAGATCGAGAAGGGCTTCCACGGTTCGCCGTCGGGGGCCTTTTTCTTTTGCGGTTTAGTCTCCTTTGATTTCCTTTTCCTGCTTCCTGTAGGCCTCATAAAGACCGTCCAGTTGGCCTGCTATGAACTCCGCAAAATGGAGACCGTAAGCTGCTTCGACTATTATCGAAGCTTTCTTTTGTGTCCCTCTAATCGCAACGTTCAGTGATTTGTCGGCAGGAGCCCAGGCTTTGGGTGCGAGGGCAACCTTTGGCTTCTTGGGCGTCTTGGATGATTTCAGATGACTAAGGAGTAGGTTGAAGACCTCGTCCTTCACTTGACCTGCTGCAAACTCCTCGGTCCGAACGTACTCGATCGCTTTGGTAGCATTGGTTGGAATCTGGACTAGTTTTTTGAGTTCTTCCCAACGATCCCTGCCAACACCCTTTGCGGCCCCAACGACACTCAGCACCGCTTCGGGAACTGTTTCAGCGACCGACAGCATACGAGACAGCAGCGTGTCATCGACCGTAAGAGCTGATTTGACAGTGTCCTTCGTCATACCGCTCTCAATCAACTTCCGAGCGAACAACGACTTCTCGATAAACGAAAGGTCGGCTCGAGCAGTATTTTCTTGGCCCTGTGCGATGACATGCTCAATGTCAGCCAAGCGCTTCACGACCGCTCGGACATTAATGCCGAGATCGCGCGCGACCTTTGCCCGTCGATGGCCAAATACAATCATGTAGCGGCCTATGTCATGGGGGTGCGGTCGCACAAGGATCGGTGTCGACTGGCCAGATGTACTAATGGCGTGTCTGAGCTGCAGGTATTCTGCGTCGTCCTCCCCTATACGATCAGCAATGAACGAACCATCGAGATCCTTGGGGTCAATCGCCACCACGGTTTCGCCATCCAGCATCCGCACTGAATTCTCGGCCAGTTCGTCCAGCGACTGCATCATCGAACGCGACGCGCCACGCTTGGCATAGTCGGACCTAGCCTGCGACGCAGAATGCACGGGCTGTTCCCGCGTAAGTGACGCGGTTACGCTTGCCAGAAGATCCTTTCTAGCCATTCTGTCCTCTCAGAACTGCTCTCATGTTTTTGAAATTCCTTCCAGAACTTTCGTTCTGCACGGCTGTCAAAATGGTCACTTCCGCCCCCATGCCTTGTGAATAAGCGACGTAATCTCGGAATTGACCGCGTTCAGACTTTCAACCGCCCGCTCATATGTTGATCGCGTGAATTGGCTTTTCTCGACCTCGTAAAGTGTCTGTTTCGTGATGCCTGCGTCTGAGATGGCCGTAGTTTTCACCATTTGGTTCTGGAGCATGCGCTTGTTGAAAAGTGCTTGAAGGAACCCAACCATCTGGGCCTGGGGACCATCAGTCGGCTCATATCGAGTCACGAGATAGCGGAACCACTTCAGCTTCACTGCTGCCCCGGCCCCCTTGATGGACTGGAGGATCCCACCGAGCATGAGCAAGAACTGAGACATCGACATCACATCGAGCATCTGCGGGTGCACGGTAATAATCACCGACGTCGAGGCTGTAAGAGATGTGAGCGTTAGGTAACCAAGCTGCGGTGGGCAATCTATGACAATCACATCGTAGCGATCATCAACTTCCTTGAGCGCCGCAGAAATGCGCGTGAAGAACAAGCGCCCTTCTGGTAAATTCTTGTTAGAAGCGGCTAGTGGAGTGTCGTACTCATATTCCTGCAGTTCAAGATTGGCAGGCACGATGTCCAAACCCGGGAAATTGGTCGGCCGGATAATCTCCTTGATTGATTTCTTGTGCTCGTCGTATCGGAGCGCTTCATAAAGCGACGGATTCTTGTCGAGTTCAGGCTGAATGCCATGCAGAGCTGACAGGGAAGCCTGCGGGTCAAGGTCAATTGCGAGAACGCGGTGCCCTGTTAGAGCGAGGTATTGAGCTAGATGGGCAGCTGTTGTTGTCTTGCCGGAGCCACCCTTGAAATTGACGACGGAGATGACTTGCAGCGTGTCGCCTTGACGGCGGTGAGGAACATAGCGCTTGAAGTCCGAACGACCGTGCTTGTCGAGGTATTGACGCAATTCGAGCATCTGCCGAGCGGTGTATGAACGACGACCCGAACTGGAAACCTCAGGTGCGGGTCCCTTGCCTTCGAGATGCAGCTTTTTGATATGGTTCTGGGTGACGCCGAGAAAGTCCGCGACCTCGACCGACGAAAATTGCCGTAGTCCCTTCATCGCATTTGGGGGATACTGTTCAAGCCGCAGCATGTTCAACTTGTCCGAGATAAGCTCTCCCTGTTCGAGAATCTCCTCGTCGAAATCGAACTCCAAGCCGTGATCGGGCATCAAATTCATCTCGGCAATTTCCAGAATAACGCTTTTCTGACATGATTGTCACTTCAAGCGTGATTAATGCCCGATTCGGGTAATCCAGCAAGAAGTTTTTAGTTAACAGAAGGTTAATGGGCGTCCCCGCCGCGAAAGCATAATCTAGAATTGCGTCTCTGAGCTGTGGGAGCCGTTGTCACAAACCATAAAGCCAGCGCAAGATCGACATGACATTCGAACGTCTACGCCATTGAAATGATGGGACAATTGTCCGATTTGCACGGCTGTCAAGTTTAGAGGCCAAGGGCACGCTTCCCTGGCTGGCGTAGGCCCTCTGCAAGTTATGAACGGTGCTGAGCACTGAGGGCCGAACTTCAGCGGGAGGCGACTTGGCCTGGTCGCCACCCCTTCAACTGCCGAACTGGCCGACCTAATTTCGGAAGCGGCGAAGGCCATGTTGAAGTCCAGCATAAGATCGAAGCGCTTTACCGCCGAGGTGAGCCAGACATAGATCGATGAGTTCTGCTTTACAGAGCGGCCGGGGGGGGGGACCAAGCTGGAAATCGCGCAGGCCGGCCAAGAGATCACCGCCGCCGCCATCAGCCCCGTCATCCGAACGTATCGCCGACTTCATGCGTCCGTTCCAGAAGCGGTCTGCAATAAGGGAAAAAGAGGCACCCTTCGCATCATTGCGATTGCGTCCGCTCACCGTCGTTTCAACGACGGCCGCGTCCGTCGATCGGCGTCTTATACCATATGCTGCAAGCTGGCATCGGAGCGCGGTGGCTATGGTCGTCTCGAGGTCTCGCCCATGGAGCGTCTGATGAACCAAGCCGACACTCCTCGGCGGGTCCCGATGGCGGGGAGAACTTCTCTCAGAAACGATTTCTACGAATAGCGCCTTCCGGACCAGGTTCGCTTCTCGATCACGATGTTCGACCTTTGATCGGCTTGAGGAACGTTATCGTTCCCAGCCTCAGTCGAGGAGGCGAGGCTGGCGCGTAGAGCGAGTTCCCCAGAATTTCTTCTCCCGCTCGCCCTCCGCAAGATCGCGGCGCACCCCGGCCGGCAGGGCTTTTGACGCGATTTCCTGATCGTTAAGCCGCTCGGCTCCCACCGCTTTGTCTTTTGCGGTGTTCCGGCGGAAGAGGGGGCCGTGGGCGATGCCGGCCAGGCTGAGCCAAGTCTGCAGGGCGATGACACGGCAGGCGGCGTCAGACGCACCGCAGCCGATCTCGACTCGCCCGAGTCGGTTTTGCCGCGCAGGTAACCAGCCCCCCTTGTCCGGGAAGAAATCGATCGAGTCGCGGCCATCCTCGGTTTGGTCGCGAGCAAGATCGAGGCCGACGATTCGGAGCGCCGCAGCCGCCGGCGAAGCCCAAAAGCAGCATAGGTCGGTCGCGCAGGCCACGCAGCGCGCCACGGCTGTCTCCGGCATGGCGATTAGATCGTCGCGCAGGATAGCCTCCTTATCTCCCGGCGCTGTGTGGCAACTGAAAGGGAAGGCGGGTAGAGCGGTACCGGGCGCTTGGAGAGGTGCACTCGGAACGGTCGCGGCGGCGTTCGTATTTTGAGGTCATCTCGGCACTCGTGCGACCAAGGTGCTTCTGCACGTAACGCCCTTTGACCTCAGCCGACGGCGTCATGTCCGGTCGCAATCAATGGGCTGCAACTCTTTTCCTCGATCACCCTCCGAGAGATCGCTCTGCGAGCGGGCGGCCAGAGTGGTGCGCTTGAACAGGCGGGCAACCTCCCGGTCCCTCAGCGGACCGGGCATACGCGCGACTTTGAGCAGGACCGTTTAGTAGCCGGATCGGCAGTTTCGCAGCCAGGATTGCAAATCGGCGTGTGTGGTAATACCTTTAGTCAATATGGTATTACCACGGGTGCAAGCATGACCACGACAGTCACAGCTAAGGGACAAGTGACCATCCCCAAATCGGTCCGCGACCTTCTCGGCATCGTTCCAGGCAGCCAAGTCGATTTCGTGCGCGCCGCCGATGGCAGCGTGGTACTCGCGCGCGCCGACAAGAATCGACCGGCGAGCCGGTTCGCCAAATTGCGTGGCCATGCCGGCAAGGGGCTTGATACCGACGCAATCATGGCGCTGACGCGTGGCGAAGCGTGACGCTCGTCGACACCAACATTCTGCTCGACCTTGTCACCGATGATCCGAAATGGGCCGACTGGTCGCTTGCCAGGCTGGAGGCCGCGAGCATCGCTGGCCCGCTGCTGATCAACGATGTTGTCTACGCAGAGCTTGCGGTTCGCTACAACCGAATCGAGGAACTGGATGCCTTCATCAAACAGGCCGCCCTGGAACTCGCCTCGATTCCGCGCGACGCCCTGTTTCTGGCGGGCAAGATCTTTACGCAATACCGCAAATCTGGCGGAGCGCGCACCGGCGTGCTGCCTGATTTCTTCATTGGCGCCCATGCCGCCGTGGGCGGTCTGCCGCTGTTGACCCGCGACGTCGGCCGCTACCGCACGTATTTCCCGTCTGTAATGCTGATCGCGCCCGACGGCTGAGGTTCTCGTGGGCACAACTCTGTCAGAGGGGCAGGGGTGAGGGCATTGCGATCAAAGCCCGCTTGCCTTGGTGAGGTTGACCCGAAAACGGTCTCGCCGGCGTTGGTAACGGCGTGTCATCTCCGCCGAGGCGTGGCCAAGCTGCTTCTGAACATAGCGTTCATCAACCTCGGCGGAGGACGCGAGGCCTGCGCGCAGCGAATGGCCAGAAAACTTCTGGCCGCGCTCGCCCTCGGAAAGATCACCGCGCACGCCGGCAGCCAGGGCCGCTCGTTTGACCAGCCGCGCCACCTCCTGATCGTTGAGCCGCTCGGCTCCAACCGCTTTGCCTTGCCCGGTGACGCGGCGGAAGGCCGGGCCATGCGCGATGCGGGCCAGCTTCAGCCAGGTCTGCATCGCGACAACCGGGCAGGTAGCGTCGGACGAGCCGCGACCTATTTCGACCTCGCGCCAGCCGGTCTTGCCCCGCAACGTAACCAGCACGCCCTTGTCCGGGAAAAATTCAATCCAGCCGCGACCGTCCTCGGTTTGATCGCGCGCAACATCAAGGCCGACGATTTCAGAACGGCGCAAACCGCCGGCGAAGCCTAAAAGCAGCATGGCGCGGTCGCGCAGACCGCGGAGCGTGCCGCGGTCGAGCGTTTCCAGCATGGCGACAAGATCGTCGCGCAGGATGGCTTCCTTCTGCCGGGGAGGGGAGGCATGTTTGTTGCGGATGCCGGCGAGCACGGTGGCGATATGCCGGTCCTTACGGTCGAGCGGTTGGCCGCGCTGCGTATAGTTCCAGGTTAGGGACGACAAGCGTCGCTCAATCGTCGACACCGACTTTTTGTCCCTTTCCGACCCCGAGGCCTGGGCCGTGATATAGAGGCCGACAACTTGAGGATCTGGCGGCAGTGGATCAAACGACTGGCGCCGGCACCAGGCGCAAAAATGCTTCCAGTCGGCGGCATAGGCACGACGGGTGTTTGCCGAACTTGCCGCCTCGACATAATCGCGCGCACGGTCGGCCAGCTTTTCGAGATGCGCGGGCAGTGTTGCTTGTCGCGAATCAAGGACCTGCGGGGGAGGGGAGGGAGCCTCATCCGGGCGCCCCATTTCCATGACGACGTCGACAATGTCAGGCAGGTCGTCGGTGTCGGTCGCCTCGACGGGCGTCATGAAATTACGGGCACTGCTCATTGGGGGCTCTCGTTCCTTGGAATGTCGCAGTGGTGCGATTCGAAGAGCACAACGTGCGACCCAACCGCCGAATTGTCCACCGAGAGACACCTGACGATAGGCCCGAGTTTTGCTCCCCGCCACACACGACAAAGGGCCGGGCGCGCTGCTCCCCGCGTCGGGCAGGCACGTAGGGACGATGCGGCGATCGCTTCCACGGCTTGCCTTCGCGTTCAACATCCTTTATGTTTCGTTCAACAGAGGAGACCCCAGGATGAGCAATCGTGGTGCAACAGCAGCCGAAAGCGAGGAGCGGATTGCCCACACCCGCAACCGTCTGGTGCTTGAGCAGGCGAGGGCGGTCGGCCTTCTTGGCGCGGCCAAGAACACACGCCTTTCCGGCAGGGTGCCGTCGGAATTGATCGAGGCGGCGAAGAAGCGCGCTCATGTGACTTCCGACACCGAACTGCTGGAGCTCGCCCTGTCGCGGCTGGCCCTCGAGGATGATTTTGGTATCCGGCTCGTCGGCCGCAAGGGCAGCATCCCAACGGACATCGATCTTGGCGTTTGATCTCGGGAGCGCACTGCGTTCTCTCAAACCGCAGCGGCGCACTGCGGGGCTGGAACGGCGGCCGGATTCCGCGCTGTCCTGGGCAGGGGAAGAGCCGCCTGTCGGCGGCGCGCTGCTATTGGACGCCAGCGTCTATCTGGATGTCCTGCAGGGGCGCACGCCCGAAGCGGTCGATGACCTTCTCACCTATCGGCTTTGCCACCACTCGGCCGTATGCCTTGCCGAGCTCAGCCATGTGTTCGGCCGTCTCGACCCGGCCCACGCCACGACGAAGTCGGTCCTGAAAGTGGTAGCGGACACGATCGAGGATATTCCAGCACACCGGCTGCATGCTCCCGACACCACCGCCTGGGGACGGGCTGGCATGCTTGCCGGTCTGCTGTTCCGGCTCAGCCATCTGCCGAAAGGGGAGGGACACGAACGCCGCTTCCTCAACGATGCTCTGATCTTTCACCAGGCCGGTCTGCTGGGAGCCACGGTTCTGACCGGGAACATCCGCGATTTCGATCCCCTCAATCAGCTTGTTCCGTCGGTGCGTGTAATTTTCTACCGGCCGGCTGCAGGCTTGCCCTCGCAAGCTTGAAAGCATTGCTGGGAGATAGGCGCGTGCACATCGTCGCCGTAGGGGAAGGGAGTGACCGCAGCGAACAATGAAAAGGCGAACGGTTGCGAAAAGGGCTATACGCTGCCTTGAGATGCAACGCTGTGATCGTTCCATCTTGGTCGGGTCCAAGGCTGCTGGCGGCCGACAACCCCGAGGGCCAGGCAAGATAATATGCCGGCGTGCTGGCGACAGTCGGCAGCTTTCGTGCCGCGACATGTATCTCATTTCCGGTGAAAAAATCAGGGCGGTTGAGGCATTTTGCGGCCGCTTTTTAAAATGAACGATAAGGCAACATTATCGTTCGTTTTGATCGCGCGACAGGCGCGGCGGTTTGTCGGCACTGCCGCCGCACAAAGCGCCGCCTCGCCTGCTGTCCGTCCGCGATGATTCTTTGCCAGCTGCCGTCCCCGCGCCACCATGTCCAGTCCCCCCGCCGTCGAGCCGTCCGCTCTCGCGGCACCGGTGCCGACCTGGCTGCGCAGGGCGGTCCGGGACCCGCAAAGCCTTGCCGCAGAGGGCTGGGCTAGCCCGGATATCTCACACAGTCTTTCGGCGCGAGGCTGGTGGCAGCGATTTTGCCCGCGCTTGAGCTGCGGGCAAGGGATGTCCGCCGCTTGGAGCGGTTGGTGTGGTTCGGCGCTGTTTCCTTGCTGTTGACGGGAGGGATGGATCGGGCCGCTCAGGCGGCGGCTGCCGAGAGCCGGGCATAGGTCAGGGCCCATTCGCGCTGGAAGGGGCAGGCTGAGTTCATAGCCAGCTTGATGCGGCGCACCGAGATGCTGACCAGGGCGCCGATCTTGAACAGCTTGAGACGGATGTTGGCGCAGCTTGCCCTGGCGAGCCGTGTATCCACCAGGCCGATGCGGCGCAGCGCGCAGATCAGTACATAGGCCATCGAGGCGAACCAGAGCCTGAGCTGGTTGGCGCGCATGGTGGCGGCAGAGGTGCGGTCGGCGAACAGGTCGAGCTGGCATTCCTTGATGCGGTTCTCCATCTCGCCGCGGGCGCAATAGAGGTCCTCGTAGAGGCATTGCGCCGGCCAAGCCTCGGCGTCGAGCGAGGTGACGATAAAGCGCGGGTTGGCCTCGCCTTGCGTCCACTCGGCCTTGGCCACGACCCGGCGCCGACCGCTCCAGCTCTTGCGCGTGGTCCACAGGAAGTCCTTGAAGCGGCGGGCGGGCCGGCTGGTGAGGGCACTTTCTGCTCTGGCCTCCTCCAGTTCAGCCGCGATGTGGCGGACCAGCCGAACATTGCGGGCCAAGCCGAATAGGTAGTCGACGGCGTTGGTTTCGCACCAGGCCATCAGCTCATGACGGGCGAAGCCGGAATCGGTGCGGCGCGGCAATCAACGTGAGAGCGGGCTTCTCTCCCAGATTGGGTTCTTCCGCATATATTTGGTGCAGGTTGCGGGATTCACGGCCGGTGCGAATAAGTTCATAGAGTCGGAATCGCAGTCGACGCCGTGATTTGCCCGTGCTCCATTCCTTCCGCTCGCTGATTTCGCCCGAGCTTTCGATTGTCCAAATTCTCCCTCAGGCTGACAGGGTTGTGCTTGTTGCCCGTGCGAAGGCGATGGAATCGTGCTGTCCATGTTGCGGTCGCCGAACCCGCCGCGTCCACAGTCACTACATGCGCCGGTTGGCCGATCTGCCGTGGCAAGGGCGGGTTGTCGAAATCCAGCTTCACGCACGACGGTTTCGATGCGCCGATCCCCAATGCCCGCGCCGGATCTTCACCGAGAGACTTCCTGAGACGGTTCAACCGAAAGCTCGACGCACGGTTCGGCTCGGCGAAAGCCAGCTGGCGATCGGCTTCGCGGTCGGCGGCGAGCCGGGCTCACGCCTATCGGACAGGCTCGCCATGCCGGTGAGCGGCGACACGCTGCTGCGGATCATCCGCGCGGCCGGATACGAGCCGCCGCAAGCGCCCCGTGTGGTCGGCATCGACGACTGGGCTTGGCGCAAGGGGCAGCGCTACGGGACGATCATCTGCGATCTGGAGCGCAACCGCGTCCTCGATCTGTTGCCGGATCGAAATGCCGACACAGTCGCATCCTGGCTGGAGCGCCATCCTGGCATCGAGGTCATCGCGCGCGATCGTGCCGGCGTTTATGCCGAGGGCGCCCGTCGCGGTGCTCCCGATGCAACGCAGGTCGCCGACCGCTGGCATCTTCTCCAGAACCTGGGCGAAGCGTTGCGTCTGGCCGTCGGTCGCCATCGCAAGGCGGTCAGCGCCGCCGGAAAGGCCATGGCGTCCGAGATGGCCGGAAACGCTGAAGCCGAGCCGGAATCACCGGAAGAGACTTCCACGAAGCTTGATGGTCTGCGCCGGTCGCGGCGCAACCAGCGCCGTGAGCTCTATGCCGAGATCCTTGACCTGCGGGACTCCGGCCTGTCGCCGCGCCAGATCGCGCCTCGGATCGGCATCAACGTCTTCGAAGGCAGCAAGGCGACCGTCTACAGGTGGACCGCCGCCCGCAAGGAGCGGCCACCGACCGCTCCGCCAAATTTGCGACGGCGGCCGCCATCGCGTCGGAACTGTGCATGGCAAATATGCGGAAGAACCCCAGATTGTCGCGCTATAAATCGGCGCGCAGCACGATGCGGACCTTGGGCCAACGCTCACGCAGCTGGCGCACGATGCGCTCGATCTCCTGAACCGCGCTGGCGGCCGCGTCGATGTTGGCGGGCCGCAGCTTGGCGCACAAAAGGTGATCGCCGCAGAAGATGTAGAGCGGCAGGTAGCAGTAGTTGCCGTGTAGAGTAGGCGACGAGCGCCAAACCGCCTTTCAGCGGCCGGTTTCTCGTCGCCCCTCCCCGAACCGGACGTGCGCCTTTCGTTACGCATCCGGCTCTCCAGAAGACATGGCAAAATCAGGCTTTCCCATCCATGCGAGGCGGTATCGGCAGACCGGGGTCCACGCGAGCAGATACTGCTCGACCGAACCTTCCCGCCAGACCCGCCATGTCGGGCGCACGCGACTGGGCAAAAACGCATCCCGCATGTCGCGCAGTCCCGCCTTCGGGCGTTTCATCCGCAGCCAACGCCACATACGATCCCGGACGTACCAGTCGAGACTGGTGAACGCCCGGCCCGCATAGGCGCAGTAGCGGTAGTAATTCGCCCATCCGCGCAGGATGGGATTGAGTTCCCGGAGCTTTGTGCCAAGACTGACTATTACCGAGTTGCGCTTGGTGAGTTGCTTGACCTTGCGACGCAGATCGACGGCTTTCGCTTTGGGGATTTCTACGCGCGGGCCGTATCCGTAGCGCTTGTCCCATCGCATGGCGACATGGAATCCGAGGAACTCGAATCCATCCGTCATGGCCGTGACCCTTGTCTTTTCGGGTGACAATTCGAGGCCCGTGGTCGCCCGCAGATACTCGGCCAGCGCGGCTTTTTCCGCGATGGCATCCTTCTGCGTACCGGAGACCAGAACCACGAAGTCGTCCGCATAGCGGATCGGCAGGAACACGCAGCGACCAGCGTCACGGTCCCGGCTTCGCGCTTTGCGTGCCGCGATCACCCCGAGTTCAGGGTTATCGGGCCGGGCCTTGGCGCGTTGATATGTCCACCTTTCATAGCGCTCCTCGATCGCACTAAGTGCGATGTTGGCGAGCAACGGTGAGATAATCCCGCCTTGAGGGGTTCCGTTGTCCGTACGGAGGAACTGATCTTCCGCCAGAACGCCGGCTTTGAGGAACTGCCCCACCAACCGCGTCACCCGCCGGTCGGCGACACGTGCGCGCAGCCGGTTCATCAGGTGATGATGGTTGATGTTGTCGAAGCAGCCCTTGATGTCCCCTTCGATGACCCAGTTGTACGGCATGCCCTCCCGGCGACCGTCCTTGCCGATCTTTTGCGGCAAGAGGGCACGCCGGATATGCTCCAAGGCGGCATGCGTGCTCCTGCCGGGTCGGAACCCGTAGGAGACATGCCAGAACTGCGCCTCGAAGATTGGCTCCAGAAGCGTTTTGACCGCACACTGTACGACGCGGTCCTTGACTGTCGGAATGCCCAGAGGTCGGAATTGCCCCGGTTTACCGGCCTTGGGGATGAGCTTGCGCCGCGACGGACTGGGCCGATACGCGCCGGAGCGCAGTTCGGCCTGTAGCCGTTCGAGGAAGCGTTGCTCCTTGCCCTTCTTCCGGATGCTATCCGCAGTCACCCCATCGATTCCAGCGGCGCGTGCACCTCGGTTCGAGGCGACATGCCGCCATGCGTGACGAAGCATGCGGGTGTCGGTAAGCCATCCCCACATGTCCCGCCAAGCATCGTCGGGATATGCCTGACTCCACTGATAGAGTTTGCGTTGAACGCCGAGTATCCAAGCATCGTCGGCTTGACGATCCGTGTCCACAGATCGTTCCTCCGTCTCGCGTGTCTATCGTCTTCCTGCTTCCCTTCGCCGTGTGCGTGGCTTTCCCACGCCCGGACTACTACGGAAGCTCCGCCCTCGGTGTCGTCCTTCTCCGGCCGCTGCGGCTAGCCCAGTTCCGTGCTGGGCGGACGGTCCGAGTTCCCGCGTTCCGATCTTCAACCTTCGTGTCGTTAGGTGGTGGGCTATACTCGTGGCGATGCGGGAGATGGGCCAGGGAGAAGGCGTCCCATCTTGAGCACGCTATGCGCGCCCGGCAGTGGAGAGCTACTAGCCCCACCGCCTCGGATCGCTTGACCTCCGCCGCCATCACGGCCTGAGAGGCAGTCTTCCATGATACACGGGCTTCAAGCACCCACTTCGTTACCTCACCATGAACACTGTGGTAGCCCGGCGTACAGTTGATGGTCCGTACCCGGTTCAGTTAAGGCCGATCTGCTGATGACACCCCACCGGCAGCACCCGGTCGAGCTTCTCGGCCCCCTTCCGCCTGCTGTTCTCCCAGCAAGGGGGCGGCATTGCAGCCGCCGGTCAAAGATCAGCAAGTTTGGGAGATGAGTTCTAAATCATGTTCACCTCCCGCGCCGTCGCGGCGCACAGTAGCCGTGGAAGAACCGCCCCTCCTGGTTGCCGTGCAGGGGATCGTCCGTGGCATCCAGATCCAGCACGATCTCTTCGGGCGGGGCGGCGTGCGCACCCATGAACAAATCGACGAACAGCGCCTCGATCGCGGCCGGATCGTGGCTGATCTTGTGATAGCGCGAAGGCTGCGGCCGGCTCAGCTCCAGTCGGTTGAGCGTCGACTTGCCGGCCACGGCCGCGCATTTCTTGTGACGGCGCGCCTTGAGCTTGCCGGCCAGCACCGCCAGCACCGGATCATGGCGCAATTCGTCATGGTCGTTCAGGTCTTCATAGCCGAGCGCCAGCGCCAAGACGCGCTGGCCCACAAGCGTCTTCACCTCATGCTCGATCAATGCCGGACGGCGGGCATCCACGAAGCAGCGGGCAAAGCGGCCGACCAGCCCGATCGCCCGGTCCGTCAGCCCCAGCAGAAGCGCGCCGGCATCGGAGGTGATCGTTCCACCGTCAAAACCGGCCACAACGGCGCGCCTTTCAACAGGTGCAAAATCAAACCGTTCCGGTATACACTCTGTTTGCATCGGGGAATACCTCTGCTCAAGGTAAGTCTTTGTCGCAGAAGCATTTTCCTTGATTCGGAGCCCCGATGCACTTCAACTGTGTGAGATATCCGGGCTAGAGGACTTCGGCGCGCTCAATGCGGTTATCTGTCGCCAATGCGCTGGGCCGGTGGGTGGCGGCAGCGGCTGGCGCTGGCAGCCACGACGACAACCGCGAGGCAGGCGTGGAGAGTGGAAGATGTAAGCGCGTTGCGCGACGCCGTGCTGCTCACACGGCCGGGCGACAACGTCGGGCCCGCCGGCAGGATGCTCGGGGTCTGGCGCGAGCTGGCCGGTGAGGCCGACCCCACGATCCAGTCGCCGTCGCCGACGGTTTTCGGCATCGGACGCGGCCGCCCTATGCCGAAGCCATATATTGGCGCTCGACCTTAACCGGATACTTACGCATTGCGGCCGTTAGAACGATCGCGAACCGCGAATGTCATCGTTCCATCTTGCATTGTGTCAACATCGTAAAACAGGCGGTCTCGCACCGAATTGTCTCGGTCAAATGTCAGCACCTTCGGCTGGATCTCTGTGATCTGATGCTCCTCGATATATGCGGAGGCGCAAATGATTATCTCATCTCCGATCTGACAAGTGCGGGCCGCAGCTCCGTTCAGCACGCAGCAGCCAGAACCCTTCTCACCGTAAATGACATATGTGCTGATTCGGGCACCTGTAGCCTTATTCCAAATCTCGACAAATTCCAGCGGAAGAATACCCGATTCGCTGCAATGATCCGGGTCGAGGGTTACTGATGTCAAGCGACACGAGGAATTGACCCCTTTGGCGACATCAGGAACTGACCCCCTTCATTGGGTTACTGTTTCGTTGGTTTCGGGCGCCGGGGGGGGGGGGGGGGGGGGGGGGGCGCGCCGGGGGGGGAGGGGGGGCGGGGGGAGTGTGAGGGGGGTTTTGAGATATGAGACGGCCCGCCACGGGGGG
>NZ_JAMYSA010000073.1:0-32891 GCF_040321735.1 Mesorhizobium sp. M0293 | reverse complement strand
CGCTGATGCGGTGGCGCGCGGACCGACCGGCGGGGGCCCCCGCCGCGCGGCTGCCCGCCCCGGGGGGGCCGAGACAGGCCCCACCCCCCCCCTGGGGGGGGGGGGCGGCGAGCGAGCAGAGCGCAGCGACGCGAGGGAGACGGGGGGGGGGCGCCGAAGGCGTGCCCGACACCCCCGCCCGCCCACCCGCCCCACCGGGCGCCGCCCCACCCCCCCCCCCCCGGCCCGCGCCCCCGGAAGCGCCCCCCCGCGCTGGGGGGCGGGGGCCGGCGCCCTCTTGATCCATGCCTGGCCGGATCGCGTCGCCAAGGCGCGCGGTGAGCGCGGCCGTTTCGTGCTGGCCAATGGTTCGGGCGCCATGCTCGATGCCGCCGACCCGCTGGCGGGAGAGCCGTTTCTGGTCGTCGCCGACCTGCAGGGCAAGGCACAGAATGCGCGTATCACGGCGGCAGCTTCCATCAGCGAGGACGATGTCCGCGCCGCGCTCGCGGACAAGATCGAAACACGCAGGCAAACGAGCTTCGACCGCGACAAGCGCGCGGTGCGCGTGCGCGAGACCGTTCGCCTTGGCGCCATCACGCTTGCCGAGCGCATGCTGCCGCCGCCAACCGGCACTGATGCCGATCGCGCCATAACGGATGCGGTGCGCGAGCACGGGCTGTCGCTGCTGAGCTGGAGCAAGGAGGCGCAAACGCTGCGCCAGCGACTTGGCTGGCTGCGTCGCGGCCTTGGCGCGCCCTGGCCCGATATGGCGGATGCCGCCCTCATCGAGCGCCTCGACGACTGGCTGCCGCCGTTCCTGTCCGGCGCGGCATCGTTTGCCGCCATCGATGTCGGCACTGTCTCGGCCGGATTGGCCACACTCGTGCCGCACGATCTGCAGCGTAGGATCGACACGCTGGCACCAACCCATTTCGATGCCCCGTCGGGCAGCCATGTGCCGATCCGCTATGACGGCGAATGGCCGGTGCTGGCGGTTCACGTGCAGGAGCTGTTCGGCCTCGACCGCCATCCCGCCATTGCCAATGGCACCGTGCCGCTGACACTCGAACTCCTGTCGCCGGCACACCGGCCGATCCAGACGACGCGCGACCTGCCCGGCTTCTGGCGCGGCTCCTGGGCCGATGTGCGCGCCGACATGCGCGGCCGTTATCCCAAGCATGTCTGGCCGGAAAATCCGCTGATCGCCGCTGCCACCGCCCGGGCAAAACCCAGAGGCACCTAGCGCTTGCCGTTCAGCGGCTGTAATCCATGGCCATGACTAACATTTTGCGTTCGCCCGATTTCCAGCAGAGCCAGAGACTGCGCCTCAACACGCTGATCCGGCTGCGCTGGCTTGCCATCGTCGGTCAGAGCGTTGCGGTTCTCGTCGTTGCCTATGGGCTGAAGTTTCCGTTGCCGGTCAGCCTCTGCTTCGCCCTGATCGCCTGTTCGGCCTGGATGAATCTGTTTCTCGCCTTCCGTTTTCCGGCGGCGCACCGGCTCACCCCGCTTGCGGCCTTCGGCATCCTCATCTTCGACAGCCTGCAGCTTGCCGGCCTGCTCTACATGACCGGCGGCCTCACCAACCCGTTTTCGCTGCTGATGACCGTGCCGGTCGTCATTTCGGCGACCTCGCTGCCCCTGCGCCTGACCGCCATCCTCGGTGGGCTGGTGATGTCGGCGGCGACCTTGCTGGTCTTTGTCCATCTGCCGCTGCCCTGGCATGAGGACGCACCGCTGGAGATGCCCTTCATCTATGTCGCCGGCATGTGGATGGCGGTGCTGTCCTCGATCGCCTTCACCGCCATATACGCTTTCCGGGTGGCGGCCGAAGCGCGGCTTCTGGCCAATGCGCTCGCCGCCACCGAGCTGGTGCTGCAGCGCGAGCAGCATCTTTCGGCGCTCGACGGGCTGGCCGCCGCTGCCGCGCACGAGCTTGGCACACCGCTCGCCACCATCGCGCTTGTCGCCAAGGAGATGGAAAAGGCACTCGGCAAGGATGCGAAATACGGGGAAGACGTGAAGCTGCTTCGCTCGCAGAGCGAGCGCTGCCGCGAAATCCTCAAGCGCCTGACCAGTCTGTCGTCCGAGGGCGAGGCGCATCTTTCGCGGCTGCCTTTGACCTCGCTGGTCGAGGAGGTCACCGCCCCGCACCGCGATTTCGGCATCTCGATCAAGCTTCGGCCTGGCGAGCGCATCGGGCCCGAGCCGGTCGGGCGCCGCAATCCGGGCGTCATTTACGGCCTCGGCAATCTGGTCGAGAATGCCGTCGATTTCGCCCGCAAGAGCGTCACCGTAGGCTGGAGCTGGAACGAAGCCACCGTCACCTTCTCGATCATCGATGACGGACCGGGCTTTCCGGCCGAGATCATCGACCGTATCGGCGAGCCCTATATGTCGACGCGCCAGGGCAATGAAGCCGGCGGCGGCCTGGGGCTCGGCCTGTTCATTGCCAAGACGCTGCTCGAACGCTCGGGCGCGACGCTCGATTTCCGCAATTCGAGCGGCCTGGGCGAGGGCGCCGTGGTACAGATATCGTGGCCGCGTGGTGTGTTCCTCAATCCGGAAATCACTTCGGCCAGCATGTTCGACACCGCCTGAGAGCCTTGAAGGAGCTCTAAAAATTGGACAATGAGGCTCAGGAACTATATCTGCGTAAAATTAAGGCAGCAGGAATTTTGAGACTATGACAGGCGACGAAAATATTGGCGCAATGGTTGAAGGCGAGGACACCTCGCTGCTCATCGTCGATGACGACAAGCCGTTCCTCACGCGGCTGGCCCGCGCCATGGAAACCAGGGGCTTCGTGGTCGAGACGGCCGAGAGTGTCGAGGAGGCAGTTGCCAAAGCGCGCGCCAATCCGCCCGCCTACGCCGTGGTCGACATGCGGCTTGGCGACGGCAACGGCCTCGACGTGGTCGCGGCCATCCGCGAAAAGCGTCAGGATTCCCGCACCATCATCCTGACGGGGTACGGCAACATCGCCACCGCGGTGACCGCGGTGAAGCTCGGCGCCGTCGATTATCTCTCCAAGCCCGCCGACGCCGACGATATTTTCGCGGCGCTCACCCGCACCGCCGGCGAACGCGCGGCACCCCCCGAAAACCCGATGTCGGCCGACCGCGTGCGCTGGGAGCATATCCAGCGCGTCTATGAAATGTGCGAGCGCAATGTCTCCGAGACCGCGCGCCGGCTCAACATGCATCGCCGCACCTTGCAGCGGATACTGGCCAAGCGCGCACCGCGCTGAGAGACTGCTTGGAAACTCTACTCTGGCGGCCATCTGATGGCGTTTTCTGCGCTTCCGTTGCTCACGGACCAAATGTCCGCTGCGCTACGGTTCTCGAAACCACCACCATATGACTCGCCAGAGCGAATTTCGAAACAGTCTCTAGGGGCGCGGAACACAGTCCGATGCTTGCTCCACTGCCGGAGTTTGAGCATCATCGTGAGTGACGTGGCTTAACGGAGGCGACATGCAGGATCTGAAGCAGCGGCCGGTTTCCGTCTTCCGCGAATTTCTCGATAGTGAAGCGGCCGGCGGTATCATGCTGATGGTGGCGGCGGCACTGGCCCTGATCGTCGCCAATTCGCCGCTCTCCGAAACCTACTTTTCCGCGCTCCACGCCTATCTAGGCCCGCTCAGCGTCTCGCATTGGGTCAATGACGGGCTGATGGCGGTGTTCTTCCTGCTCGTCGGGCTGGAGATCAAGCGCGAGATGCTGGACGGCCAGCTTTCCACCTGGCCCCGGCGCGTGCTGCCCGGCGTCGCCGCCGCCGGCGGCATGGTGGTTCCGGCGCTCGTCTATGTCGCCATCAACCGCAACAATACGGCGGCACTGTCCGGCTGGGCGATCCCGACCGCCACCGACATCGCTTTCGCGCTCGGCGTGCTGTCGCTGCTCGGCAGCCGCGTGCCGGCCTCGCTGAAGGTGTTCCTCACCGCACTTGCCATCATCGACGATCTCGGCGCCGTCATCATCATCGCCATCTTCTACACCAGCGGCCTGTCGCTGGCATATCTGGGGTCGGCCTTCGCTGTCATCGCCGCGCTTGTCGTGCTCAACCGCATGCGGGTGATGACGCTTGTGCCCTACCTGGTGCTCGGCGCCATCCTGTGGGTGCTGGTGCTGAAATCGGGTGTCCATGCCACGCTTGCCGGCGTCGCGCTGGCGCTGACCATTCCGCTCGAACGCTCCGCCGGGATCGGCCACGACCTCGACCATTCGCCGCTGCACCGGCTCGAGCACGGCCTGCACAGAATAGTGCCCTTTGTCGTCATTCCGATCTTCGGCTTTGCCAATGCCGGCGTTTCGCTCGCCGGCCTGAGTTTTGGCGCGCTGATCGAGCCGTTGACGCTGGGTGTCGCCGCCGGTCTGGTGGTCGGCAAGCTGGTGGGCGTGTTCGGCTCCTCGGCACTGGCCATCCGGTTCGGCCTCGCCGACCTGCCGGCCAATGCCGGCTGGACGCACATGATCGGCATCTCGCTGCTGTGCGGCATCGGCTTCACCATGAGCCTGTTCATCGGCCTGCTCGCCTTCGCCAGTGACGTGGCGTTGCAGGATGCGGTCAAGGTCGGCATCCTCGCCGGCTCCTTTGTCGCCGCCATCCTGGGTGCCGCCATGCTTTTGCTGGCGCCGGCAGTTGGTGGGGTGGACGGGGGCGAAGAGTAAGGCAAAACCTACTCGCTCTCACCCTCGAGCGTCGGCACCGACACACCGGCGAGTTCGGCCGCCAGCAGCCGTGAAGCGCCGGCCCGCGCGATCCGCAGCATCAGCGCCTTGCGCGTTGCCGCCGCCATGCGGTGCTCGGGTGCATCGCGCAGGATCTCGGCGCCATAGCCATCGGAGAGGATGAAGCCGCACTCGTCCGGAAAGATCTCCGAGGGCACACCGGGATGGGTGGCGAAGAAGAAGCGGTCGGAATGCAACCGGTAGTCGGGCCATTTGCGGTCGACCCTGAAATCCTCGATCGAGGACTTGATCTCGATGATCCAGATGTCGCCTTGCCGGGTCAGCGCGACGAGGTCGGCACGGCGGCCGGTGGCCAGCGACAGCTCGGGCAGCACATGCGCGCCCATCTCCATGAGCAGCCGCTGCACGCCGCGCCGCACCAGCATGGCACGTTCGGACTGGCGGCCGTCGATGAGTGGGTTGATTTGAATGGGGGAGATGATCGGCATGGCGGCACCATGCCAGATTTTGTTCACGGTTTGAACCCCGCTCGGGGAGGCGATTATGTACTTTGCAAACAGGCACCATTGAGAGTAGCCTCCCTTCCGGGTTTTCAGGGGAAAGGGCAAATAAATGTCAGAGCATTTGCAGGGTAGAATCATCGCGCTTGAGCTTCTTATGCGAGCGCATGTGGTAAGGCTGGCGCTCAATGAGAGAGACCCACTTGGCCATATTCAGTTCATGAAAGACGCGATGTTGAAGGATTTCCACACATACGCGCCCAAAGACCCATACAGCCAGAGTGTAATGAACGAAGCCAAGAACGCGCTAGTCCATCACTTCGATCAGGCTGCTGTGCGATTGAAGAAGGACGGCTGATAATCACCGTCTCGCCATGAGCTTTTCTAAAGGCTTCTAGCATCGGTATTTCTCCGTCCTTGGGAGGGGCAAATGTTGACGCTCTTGGGATTTCCAATCGCGTTCATTTTGGGGTTATCGGGGTTTGCGTGGTGGACCGTCATTTTTCCGACTGTCCTTGCAATCATCGGCGCGGCAAGAAGTGACCCGGCTCGCGCCCAGCGAACACAGTTCGGCAACCCGTTGATTTTTGCGTGGGCAGTTTTGCCGTTTCTCGGCCTTTGGTGGATAGGGTCGCTGTTTTAGATCAGCGACCTTTCTTGGCCTTAACGGCAGGTTTCTTCGTTGGCTTCGGCGCTGGCGGCATATGCGCCAGCTTGCCCATTACGGCGTCTGCTTTTGAGCGATCCCCATCCGCACCATGTTCGCGCGCAACGCGGATGAACTCTGCGGATTGATCAGACTGCTTCGTCTTGGGCTTCATCGAACTTCATACCTATTTGGTCAGCGGCGGCTTCCCGCTTCAACCTACGCGTTTCCCGTTTTGGGGCCGTCTCGGCGATTTGAAGCTGCATCTTAACGAGCTTCGCGTCCTCTGTCGAAATCTCGCGTAGCTCGCCCTTGCCTTCATCCGGCCATGTGGTCGGGACCACAAAGAAGCCCGGACTTGCTGTCCGAACATGTGCCAGGATCGTCGGCCACCAATGCAGCAACAAAGCTGCCTTGCGGCAGAACTGCCAGTTGTCCCACTTCGGCGCGAAGAAGACGACAACCATGCCTGCATCCACTAGGGCCAATCGCTCATGCGGGACTGTGGACATTTTCACGTCCCCGGACACGATAATTCGCCCGCCAGACGATGCGTACCGCCTAACCCAAGGCACGTCGCTCTTGCGTCGATAGTCCGGGTCTTCAGGCTTTGGCGTATAGTCTTTCGCGCTCTTGATCTCTACGCCCTGCACTAGGTGCTTTAGGCTGCGCTCTTTATGGAAAAGCGTGAAGACCCGCACCATGGCGGCTGGCATATTTTCATCAAAGGCGACCTTCAAGCCGCCTGCCGCAAGTCAGTTTCGAAGCTCACAGCCTCGCTGACTTGCTTTTCAGATATCTCGAATTGGTCCGCCACCACGCTAACGCTTCCCTCGACCTTCACGGCGTGGGCTAACCTCTCTGTCGGTATATGGCTTTCCTGTAAGATTGGCCGGCCAAAAGAGAAGCGCGGATGCACAATGACATTCGGGGCAGTTCCCTTTCGAGGATACCAAGCCACCATGTTTCCTTCCGGGTCGAACACTACGTCTTCTTTCAAAGACGGCATGAGCAAACTGGGTATCTCGAAGTTCTTGGTTTTCAGATCCTCATAAACCAGTTCGATGCCATGCTTTCTGGTGATCGCCGCAACAATCCTCCTGCCATCCGTTTGAAACACGATGCGCGTGGCGAAAGGGTGCGGATGAGCGAGGGTAGCTTTCGCCTCTTGCAGGATGGAACGAATTTCATTCAGGCGAACTCCACTGTTGGCAAACCTCGCCACGAAACGAAGCTCCATCAAGTTTGTGAAGTTGACCGCGACCTTTCCATTCACCAGCCCAAGCTGGTTGTCGATTACCGGCTGCTGGCGTCCCTTCTTGCCGTTCACCCAAATCCGCACGTCTGCCTGCGGTGCCTCGACTAGCTCTGCAGTTTCAGGAACGGTGAATATTCCGCCGCCTAGCAGGTCAGGCTTATGAGGGTCCAGCTTCACGAGACGCCTACCGACGAGTCCCGGTATTTAAGACGCTTTCCAACGATGCCTGCCATAGCGTTCACCGTCCGATTATTGTCATCAATGCCAAGCGCGATGCGGTTGTTGTAGCGAAAATCGAACTCTGCCAGATAGCGGTGAAGATGCTGCTCACCACAATGCTGGTAGATACCCTTCATGCCGCGCTTGAAGATGCTGTAGTAGCCTTCCACGGTGTTGGTGTGGACGGTCTTTTCGCCTTCGTAGCGGACATACTCGTCCTTGGAATGCGTGACGACATCGTGAGAAGCGAAATCCTGTGCGGCGCGGCGATAGATGCCGCTTTCGTCGGTCATTAGCGCGCTCTCGCGAGCGATGTTGGCGCGAACGATTGGCATCACGTTGCCCATGCGGGCGGTGTCGACGTGGAAGGAACGCGCGCGGCCGCCACGCTCGACAAGCGTAACGACGGAATTCTTATGAGCGCCACCGCCACGCTTCACCGGAGCGCCTTTCAGGCGACCGATGTACGTTTCGTCAACTTCGACATGCTTGCCTTCGCCGCCCATTGGGGAAAGAACCCCATCGCGCATAGCCTCGCGTAAGCGATGGAACATGAACCACGCGGTCTTGTACTGGACCTGCAAAGTCCGATGCAGTTGGTGAGCGCTGATGCCCTTCTTGCTGGACGCCAGAAGGTGCGCCGCCTGCCACCACTTGTGCAGCGGAACGTGGCTGCTTTCGAACACGGTGCCGACCTTCACGGTGAACTGCTTCTTGCATTCCAAGCAGCGGCGAAGGCCAGTGCGAGCGGTTGCGCCAGTCACGCGGGTAATGCGCGTCTGTTCGCAATTGCCGCACTTCGGGCACACCGGACCTTCCGGCCAAACAATCGCTTCCAGCCGCTCGAAAGCAGCTTCTTCGTTGTGGAAGTGGGGTTCGGAAAGGACGCTCATGACACTGATTTCCTAGAGTGAAATCAGTGTATCACAGCCGCCGTGTTTGTAAAGTACATAATCGCCCTCGGGGAAATATCCGATTGACAAATGAAGCGTAGTAGGAATATAATCCTTGACGATTGATTGCCAAGAGAGGATGCAACGTCATGGCCCTACGGGAAGTGCTGATGATGAGCCTGCATTGGATCGCATCACTGATTGATGCTCTCTTCCCATTTGCATGGGACGGTCGAAAAGCCCCCGAAGTCCTGGGACGAGCCGGGTTCAGTCCACTTATGCCACCAGCGTGGCTGCGACCGGCTATATCATCCGGGATCGTGGGGCCGGTCGTCGCCATGGCGTGCATGCGCCAATTCTTGCAGGTTGGCTCGCATGTCCCGCAATAGCCGCTTCATGAAGACGCGGCACCAGCATGGCGCCATCCGACTGGCGGACGTCGCTTCTTGTGCTCTCGCTTGCCCGACACGTAGGAAAGAGATCAATCTAAAGAGAGAATGGGTTGTACAAAAGGAATAAGATTGTGCTGCAGATCATGCCCAATAGCATAGCAGTCTCAGCACCCCACCATGGGCGTGATGGTTTAGGAATTTTATAGGGCGTCGCGTCGAATTCGGCCATCTTTTGCCGAAATCTATACCAACTGCGGAGCGCCTCGAAAACCACAACGCCAGTTACCCAAAGCAACAAGATAACTATGACGTTAGAAAGAGCTGTGTATTGACCCCTCGATGTGGAATTTTGTGGAATTTGTGTATTAAGCCAAATAGAACCGCCAACAATCAAGGTAAAACTTTGGATATACAGCTTCAAAGCGTCCCGAGTATATTCTAGCTTTTTGTCTACTACGTTAGATATATATTCGTATTGAGTGTCTTCCTCGACTGCCATTCTAATGGCTCCCTTAGGTTTGTTATATTGTAAAATTTAGATATTGTTACCGTCGGCGCAGCTCATCGATGATTCGATTATAACTCCGTTTGAGGTGTGTAGAAAGGTCTCGCTTCGATTTTATCAACACGAACATCTAGTAGTGTTAGCGTGATTTATGCTAACGAATTGTCGAGCGTGAAGAAATGAGTTCTACGACGGTCTACTCGACAATCAAGGATTGTTGGCGCCTGCCTCGAAACCGTCTTTCCCGACCAAACCGTCCCGGCTATGTCATCCAAAATCGGGCAGTTTGGCCTCGCATCGCCCGGGGCAGGATGCCGTTCACGGTTTGAACCTGTTTTATGCGGGCGATTATCCGGTTGGCAGACCCCGGCCCAAATCAATGGGCGCTCGTTTTGGACAGCAGGTTTAAAATCAATACACCAGCCATGATCAGGCCCATGCCGACGAAGCCTGCCAGGTCGGGCTTTTGCCCATAGACAATCCAAGCGACCAGCGCGACCAGAACGATGCCGCCGCCCGCCCATACCGCGTAGGCGACGCCGACCGGTATCCGATCCAGTACCTGGGATAGGAAGAAGAATGCCGCCGCGTAACCGAGCAGCACCAGTATCGACGGGCCAAGCCTGGTGAAGCCCTCGGAGGCTTTCATCGCGCTCGTTGCGATGACCTCACCGACAATAGCCAAGGCAAGAATGGCATAGGCAGGCATAGGTGGAACCTCCATTGATGGGAGGCATCTAATGATCAGAACTCTACAACGGCGTCACGTTCACTTTCCCGTGATGAATGCTACCCCGCAGCGGGTGGTGAGCAGCCTCATCGACCGGAGGCCACTCTTTAAATTAGCTAGCGCGCATATAAGGAAAAAGTGGTATTTTAGGAGGCAGCCGGAGCTCCCCCATTACACCCCGCTCCGGTCAGGCCCGGTAGCGGTCCACCCAAAGGAAAGGCTGCCGGGCCGCCGCCTTCTATCTACCGCGGGGCAAAGTGGGGCCAGAGCCTGAGGTTCACACAAAATCTGACAGTCCGGAGATGTCCATGGGACGTGCCTCAGTTGGCCGACATGTAAGCCGCGCCGACCCAGCCCACCAAAGGTAGCTCCGGTCATCACTATGACAACTCACCCTCGCGCCTCAAATGGATATTTCGTCGCCAAAATGGCCGACGCGGATGCCGGTGAGACAACATTGCCTAAGTCGCGTCGGCCATCTGCGGCAGATTTGGATTGCCGCTCGTCAAGTCTAGCGCGGCTCAAAAGGTGGGCAATGCGCCTCGCGGCTTGGTTAAGAACGTACAATCGAGTCTCCGTGTGCCTTTTTGCAACCAACCCATGGCCCGCTCGTTGACCATTGCCGGGTTGATCCCCTGGCACTCCAGAGACTGCCCGCCGCCCTACAGCGGCGGGCCTTTTTTGCCTGATTGGAAGTCTAGCCTACAGCAACAGCGAAGGCCTCGGCGGATGCCGAGAGCCTTCGCGTTTGCCGGATTTCGTCAGAAGCGGATCCAGAAGGATCGGCGGAAACATCTGCGGCGCCAATAACCGTGACGCCAATAGCGACGGCAAACCCGTCTCCAATGGCGACGGCGGCCGCGACGGTGCCACCTGCGATGCCGCACGAACTCGATGCCGTCCTGGGCGTCAGAACTGTCCTGATCGAGGATATCGTCGGACGGTCTGTCGAGTTCATCGAGAATGCCGGGTCCCGTATTCGGGATGCCGGCCAACGCAGTGGCAGGACGCGCAAGTGCGACCACGGTCGCGGCCCCTGCCATTCCAAGCATTCCAGTCAGAAACAATCGCCGATCCATGCCAACCTCCGTCCTTGATCATTGCGACAAGGATGAAATAGTGCGGTCGATTGACGCGCCCAGATATGGAAGGAAATTGTGCCGATCGAACTGTCGCTGGGTTACGCAGCCCCCGCCATGTCATCAAGGATCGGGCAATCCGGCCTTTCGTCGCCATGGCAGGCGTGAATCAGCTTTTGCAGGGTCGAGCGCATCGACTGCAGTTCGCGCACCTTCTCCTCGATCGCCGTGACATGGGCGGCGGCGATCTCGCGCACGTCGTGGCTGGCGCGGCTGCGGTCCTGGTAAAGCGCCATCAACTGGCGGCAATCGTCGATGGAAAAGCCGAGATTGCGCGCACGGCGCAAAAAGGTCAGCCGGTGGATGTCGTCTCCGGAATAGTCGCGGTAGCCGTTGGCGGCGCGCGCCGGGGCGATCAGGCCGATCTCTTCATAGTAGCGGATGGTCTTGGCCGGCAGGCCGGAGCGGTGGGCGGCGTCACCGACATTCATGACGATTCTCCTCGATTCCTGACGAAGCCGTTGGCTCGGTCATTGAATTTCCTCCACAATCCTGTGAGGGCTGTTGCCGAAATGCCATAGTGATGTGCTTACCAGCACGTCAACTCCGGCATATAGGCATCGCGCGCTTGGCAAGCAAAGCAAATGCCAGCATGAATGATGGTGAGAAAGCGGCCGACTCGTGCCGCCGAAGTTGGGGCGGGGCACCGGATCACCTGATGCGCATGAAGTCGTTTGCAATCGTCGCCGCACTGGCGCTTTCCACTGCTATCGCCGGTTGCAGCACCATCGGCTCGCAGCTGTTCTCCAACAGCTATGGCGCGGTCACCGACGCCGGTTACCAGCTGCCGCGCATCCCGATCGAGAAAGTGCCGATGAAGTACCATCGGCAGGAAGTGAACTACGATAGCCCGGAAAAGCCGGGCACCATCATCGTCGATACGCAGAACAAGTTCCTCTACTTCATCGAAGGTGACGGAAGGGCCATTCGCTACGGCATCGGCGTCGGCCGTGAAGGCTTCGAATGGCACGGCACCGCCCATATCGCGCTCAAGCGCGAATGGCCGACCTGGACGCCGCCGCGGCAGATGATCCAGCGCCAGCCCGAATTGGAAAAGTTTGCCGGCGGCATGGAGCCGGGCCTGAAGAACCCGCTCGGTGCGCGCGCCATGTACCTGTTCAACAAGGGCGGTGATTCGGGCTATCGCCTGCATGGCAGCCCAGAATGGAATTCGATCGGCAAAGCAATGTCGTCGGGCTGCATCCGCCTGATGAACCAGGACATTATCGACCTCTATGACCGCGCCTCAGTCGGCGCCAAGGTCATTGTTCTTTAGATCATGACCCCGAGAAACCGGTATCGGTTCTCGGAAAAATCATGATCAGGTAGAGGCAGCTTTCGTACGCGGACCGTCTAGGCAACAACGGACGTCCCAAACAGAAAACCGGGCAATTTGGCCCGGTTTTTTGTTTTTTGCTTGCTGTAGTTTCGACGCAATAGGCGTCAGGAGACCTGCTCGACCTGCTGCACCTCCGGCACGAAGTGGCGCAGAAGGTTCTGGATGCCGTGCTTCAGCGTCGCCGTCGATGACGGGCAGCCGGCGCAGGCGCCTTTCATGTGCAGGAACACCGTGCCGTTCTCGAAGCCGCGGAAGGTGATGTCGCCGCCATCCTGGGCGACCGCCGGGCGCACCCGCGTATCGAGCAATTCCTTGATGGTGATGACCAGTTCCTCGTCGGCCTTGTCGTAGAACTCACCGGTCAGGCTGGTCTCGGCGGCAGGGCCGGCCTTGGCCATGACAGGCGCGCCGGACATGAAATGCTCCATGATGGCGCCGAGGATCGCCGGCTTCAGATGCTGCCAGTCGGGACCATCCTTGGTCACGGTGATGAAGTCATAGCCGAAGAAAACACCGGTGACGCCGGGAATCTCGAACAGCCGGCCCGCCAGCGGTGAGGCAATTGCAGCACTGTCGGCATCGCGGAAATCGGCGGTGCCTTCCAGAAGCACTTCCTTGCCGGGCAGGAATTTCAGCGTCGCCGGGTTTGGCGTCGATTCGGTCTGGATGAACATGGCCATCTCCGTGCCCGTTTCGGGCAGCTAGTTTGGAATAATTCTAAATAGGCTTAATCGGCTGGACATTCAAGCGAAACACATCGCCGGAATGGCTGGCTGGCGGAATGTTTTTGCGCGCCCTGGGACGCGCTCGAAGGTCTGTTGAGATGCAGGTCAGGCTGGCCTCACCTGAATATCAGCACCACCTCAGGCGAGGCTGTCGATCTCCTCATCCGACAGATTCTGTGGCACGACGGTCACCGGGATCGGGAAGGCGGCACCTTTGCCGGCGACAGCGCCGACCAGCGGCCCCGGGCCTTCCTTGCCAGCACCGGCGGCCAGCACCAGGATGGCGATGTCCTGGTCTTCCTCGATCAATTTGTGGATCTCTTCCGTCGGCTTGCCTTCGCGCACCACCATCTCCGGCTCGATGCCAAGCTTCTGGCGGACCTTGCTGGCATAGCTGTCGAGTGCCGCGCGCGCCGTGGCGGTCGCCTCCTCGCGCATGATCTTCTCGACGCCCAGCCAGTGCTGGAAATCGTCCGGCTCGATGACATAGAGCAGCACCAGCGTGCCGCTAGTGCTCTGCGCCCGCTTCGAGGCGTAGGCGACGGCGCGCTCACACTCGGGCGTGTCGTCGATGATCGCCAGGAACTTGCGGCGATGGCCGGCTTCGCGGCTGAGGCGTTTGGAGACCATATTCTACCTGTTCGATGGTTTCGGTCGCAATCTGCCACTGCCGTCGCCCGGCGGCAAGCCGCCGGCCTTGGACCAGTATGGTGCAGTGCGCTAACGGTGGGGTCAGCCCTGCAGAAGCCCGATGATGTCGCGGACCGTCTTCATCGTCGCTTCGGCCAGCACGCCGGCGCGCTCGCCGCCATCCTTGAGCACCGCGTCGACATAGGTGCGATCATCGGAAATGCGGCGCATCTCGCTGGCGATCGGCGCCAGTTTTTCCACAGCAAGATCGGCTAGCGCCGGCTTGAACACCGAAAACTGCTGGCCGGCGAATTCCTTCAGCACATCCGCCTTCGACATCTCGGCGAGGCCAGCATAAATGCCGACCAGGTTTTCCGCCTCGGGTCGCGCGGCCAGGCCGTCCAGCTCGCTCGGCAACGCTTCCGGGTCGGTCTTGGCCTTGCGGATCTTCTTCGAAATGGCGTCGGCGTCGTCGGTCAGGTTGATGCGCGACAGGTCCGACGGGTCCGACTTCGACATTTTCTTGGAACCGTCGCGCAGCGACATGATGCGCGCCGCCGGCCCGCCGATGACCGGCTCGGTCAGCGGGAAATAGCCGTTCACGGTCTCTTCGCCGACCTGCATCTCGACGCCGACGCCTAGACCGGCGATGCGGTCGGAGAAGTCGTTGTTGAACTTCTGCGCGATGTCGCGGGTCAGTTCCAGATGCTGCTTCTGGTCCTCGCCCACCGGCACATGGGTGGCGCGATAGAGCAGAATGTCGGCAGCCATCAGGGAGGGATAGGCAAGCAGGCCGAGCGACGCGTTCTCGCGGTCCTTGCCGGCCTTATCCTTGAACTGCGTCATGCGGTTCATCCAGCCGATGCGCGCCACGCAATTGAAGATCCATGCGAGCTCCGCATGCTGCATGACCCGCGACTGGTTGAAGACGATGTGCTTCTTCGGGTCGATGCCCGAGGCCAGGAACGCCGCGGTGATCGACCGCGTCTGGTCGGCGAGGTCTTCATAAACGAGTTGTGCTGTCAGCGAATGCAGGTCGACGACGCAATAGATGCAATCGGATGTTTCCTGCAGGGCGACGAATTTTTTGATGGCGCCGAGATAGTTGCCGAGATGCAGATTGCCGGTCGGCTGGACGCCGGAAAAGACAAGTGGCTTGAAGGCGGTCATGATTGTCCTCATGGCTTGTGGAGGGCCGTTTCGCGCGCGGCGAAAGTCTTGCGACGGCGCGCTTATGGACGAAGGCGTGGAGCGGATCAAGAGGCGGTTTGGGATGTCAAAGTGGCTATGATCATGTTGACATAGTTATGTAGGCTACTACATATTCTCTGCTACATTTCTGGTAAGGCAGGGCTGCGAGATGACGATCAACATCAACAACAAGGAGGCGGACAGCCTGACGCGCGCCTTCGCCAAGGTCGAGGGTGTCGGCATCACCGAGGCGATCGTGATCGCCATGCGTGAAGCGCTTGAGCGCCGACGCAACCGCGAGACGCCGCTGGAGACGGCGGCTCGGTTACGGACCGAGTTCGGGATTGAGCTAAGCGAGCAGGCCCGCAGGCCATTGCCGCGCTCGGTTTACGACGAACTGTCCGGCGAAGACTGATGTTTGTCGACGCGGCCGCTATCGTCGCGATGCTGAGCCATGAGGCCGAAGCCCAGCGCTGCGCGCAGGCGGTCATGGAAGCGTCGGCTCCATTCACGTCGGCGATCGCCGTTTGGGAAGCAGCAATGGCGCTTTCGCGATCGGAAAAGCTGGCCATACCGGTCGACCTAAGCCTGAAGATAGTCAGCCGTTTTCTCGAAGAGCGGGCAATTGCCTTGCGGGAGCTTCCGCCAGCCTCCGATGCAGCATCTCTGTCAGTCGAGGCCGCGTCGCGGTTTCGCAATAACGCCATTCGCCTGAACCTAGCCGACTGTTTTCACTACGCTTGCGCGCGCTACTATGGCGTTCCGATGCTTTCGACGGCGGACGAATTCCGGCTCACGGATCTGGAGACTGTTCCTTGACAGGCGGCGTGCCCTTCCGCCCGACATTGCGCCGGATCATACCGAAATCGGCCCCACCGGTTGCAAATGCGGTGACGAAGTAGAGCAGCGCCCCACCGGCAACCAGCGCCAGAAGCGTCGTCGCCTTGACGACCAGCGGCGACCCCGGGCCGAGCCTTACGGCGAACCAGTGCTCGGCAAAATAGAGCGCCGCCCCCATCACCACCGCCGACAGCACCAGCCTTGGAATGCGCTTAATCAGCGGTACGTCGCGGCCCCAATGGCCGCGCCGGATCAAGACGCCGAGCAGCATCACCGCGTTGACCCAGCCGGCGACGGCCGAGGCTACCGCAATGCCGGGAGCGCCCATCCGTGGAAACAGCGTCAGCGCCGTCGTCACGTTCACCGCCACCGAGATGGCGGCAAAGATCATCGGCGTGCGCGTGTCCTCGCGGGCGAAATATCCTGGAGTAAATGCCTTGATCAGCACGAAGGCCGGCAGGCCGAGGCCGAAGATGGCCAGGATCGCCGCCACCGTCGGCGTCGAGCCGTTGGCGGCAAACGCGCCACGCTCGTAGACCAGCCGCACGATCGGTTCCGACATCACCCAGAGTGCGGCTGCTGCCGGCAAGGTCAGGAACAGCGTGAATTCGACCGAGCGGTTCTGCAGATTGGCCGCCTCGATCGGATTGCCCGACTTCAGCGCCCGCGACAGTTCAGGCAATAGCACGATCGCGACCGCCACCCCGACCACGCCGAGCGGCAGCTGGTAGATGCGGTCGGCATAGGCAAGCGAAGAGACAGCGCTGTTCTGTGCCGAGGCGATCGCCGTGCCGATCAGCTGGTTGATCTGGGTGATGCCGCCGGTGATCGCCGCCGGCAGCGCCAGGATCAGCAGCCGCTTGACAGCGGGCGTCATTTTCGGACGGCGGAAGCCGATAGAGATGCCGGCATGGCGCACCGCCACCCAGACGATCGCCAGTTGCACCAATCCGGCGGCAAGCACGCCCCAGGACAGCCCATAGCCGACGGTGAGTGCGTCCGAGCCCTTGTACCAGGCATAGGCGAGCACGCCGATCAGGATGACGTTGAGGAACACCGGCGCAACGGCGGCGGCGAAGTAGCGGCGCAGCGAATTCAGCATGCCCGCCATCATGGCGCCCAGCGACATGCAGATCAGGTAGGGGAACATGATCGTCGCCAGCGTCACCGTGGTGTCGAATTTCCCCGGTGTGCTGGCAAAACCCGGCGCCACCAGATAGCGCACGATCAGCGGCATCGACAGTTCCATGACGATCGTCAGCGCCAGCAGCGCCGTGAACAGCGCGCCGAACACTTCCTCGGAAAAGCGCTTGGCGCCATCGGTGCCGTGGGTCTCGATCTCCTTGGCGAACAGCGGCACGAAGGCGGCGTTGAAGGCGCCCTCTGCAAACAGCCGGCGAAACGTGTTGGGAAACTGGAAGGCGGCGTTGAAGGCGTCGGCGACCGGTCCGGTGCCGAGTGCTGCGGCCATCAGCATCTCACGGCCGAAGCCGAGCGCGCGGCTCATCAGCGTGCCGGAAGCGACCGTTGCGAATTTCTTGACGAGGCTCATGCGTTTGGAGACTGCCTACAGGATAAGGACAAAGTGATGGTGGCGGTCACTCGGCGGCCGCCACCCTGGCTTTGCCGCCGCGTTCGGGCACGATGCCTTCGAGCGTTGCCATCAGCCGGTTGCGAATGGTGGCGATGCGGGCCGGGCTGTCGATCTTCTGGCCGGTGAGATCGGTGACATAGAAGGTGTCGATGACCTTTTCGCCGAAGGTGGTGATGTGGGCCGATGCGATGTCGAGCGACAGGTCGGAAAGCGTTCCGGTGATCTCCGACAGCAAACCCGGCCGGTCCAGGCCTTCGACCTCGACGACCGAAAAACGGTTCGACAGTGTGTTGCGGATTTCGGCGCGCGGCGGGATCTTGAACACCTTGGCGCCGCGCCGTGGCTTGGTGCGCTTCTCGATCATCTCCGGCAGCCAGCTCTTACCGGACAGCACGTCCTCGATCAACCGGCCGACACGCTCGGCCCGCCGGCGCTCGTCCTCGTCGCGGTCGAATTCTCGCGAGATCAGGATGGTGTCCAGGGCGCGGCCGTCCGACGTCGTGAAGATCTGCGCGTCGACGATGTTGCCGCCGGCTCCGGCGCAGGCCCCGGCGATGACCGAGAGCAGGCGGGGATGGTCCTGCGCCAGCACGGTGATTTCGGTCACTGCCTCGAACTGGTGGGTCTTGACCATGGTGGCAAGCTTCTTGCCCGCCACATCAGCCTCGCGGATGAATTCGGCATGGCGCAGCTGGTCGGCGAGATCGACGGTCAAAAGGTAGTTCTCGTAATGTTGGCCGACATAGCGCTTACGGACCTTGTCCGGCCAACTGGCAAGTGCTTCGGCGAGAAGCTCGCGCGCCGCCGCCGTGCGCTGGGCGCGCGACACTTCCGAAAACCCGCCCGTCAGCAGCAATTCGGTCTCGTAGTAGAGCGTGCGCAGCAACTGGCCCTTCCAGCCGTTCCAGACACCGGGTCCGACGCCCCTGATGTCGCAGACGGTGAGGATCAAAAGCAGCTTCAGCCGCTCGACCGACTGTACGATCGCGGCGAAATCCTCGATGGTCTTGCGGTCGTTGAGGTCGCGGGTCTGCGCCGTCATCGACATCACCAGGTGGTTCTCGACCAGCCAGGCAACGGTTTCGGTATCGGCCGGGGACAGCCCCATATGCGGGCAGATGCGCCGGGCGATCCTGGCGCCCGCTTCCGAATGGTCTTCGGGCCTGCCCTTGGCGATGTCGTGAAGAAGCACGGCGACATAGAGCGCCTCGCGGCTCTTCTTCAGTCCCGGCATCAGCGTATGCGAGAGGGGATGGACCTTTTCGCCGTCGCCGCGTTCGATCTCGGCCAGCACGCCGATGCAGCGGATCAGGTGCTCGTCCACCGTATAATGGTGGTACATCGAGAACTGCATCATGGCGACGATCTTGCCGAAATCCGGGATCAGTCTGCCGAGCAGCCCGGCCTCGTTCATGCGCCGCAGATTGAGTTCGGCATTGCGGTCCGAGGTCAGGATGTCGAGGAACAGCCGGTTGGCCTCCTCGTCACGCCGCAGCGATTTGTTGACCAGGCCGAGCGAGCGGGTCAGCAGCTTCAGCGCATCGGGGTGGAACTCCAGGCCGTGCTTGTCGGCGAACCAGAACAATCTCAAAAGATTGACCGGATCGCGTTCGAACACCTGGTCGTCGGCGATGTTGATGCGGTGGTTGTCGACGATGAAGTCCGACGTGCCGGCCAGCTTGCGCTTGCGGCGCGAGAAGGTGAGGAAGATACGGTTGAAGCCCGGCACGTGCTTGGCCTGCTCTTCTTCGAGCGCGGCGCAGAAGATGCGGGTCAGGTCGCCGACATCCTTGGCGACGAGGAAATAGTGCTTCATGAAGCGCTCGACCGCCGACAGGCCGGGGTGAGTGGTATAGCCGAGCCGTTCGGCGATCTCGCGCTGGATGTCGAAATGCAGCCGTTCCTCGGCCTTGCCGGTGAGAAAATGCATGTGGCAGCGTATCGCCCACAGAAAATCCTCGGCCTTCTGGAACTCCCGGTATTCGCCCTCGGTGAAGACGCCCTTGTCGACCAGTTCCTCGCCGGTGCGCACCCGGTAGAAATATTTACCGATCCAGAACAGCGTCTGCAGGTCGCGCAGGCCGCCCTTGCCGTCCTTGACGTTGGGCTCCACGAGATAGCGGCTTTCACCGGCCTTCGCATGGCGATCGTCGCGTTCGGCAAGCTTGGCCTGGACATATTCGGGGCCCGTCGTGCGCACCACCTCATGGTCGAAGCGCAGCATCAGCTCGTCATAGAGTTTTTCCTCGCCCCACAGGAAACGCGCTTCGAGGATCGAAGTGCGGATGGTGACGTCGGTGCGCGACAGGCGCAGGCATTCGTCGATGTTGCGGGTGGCGTGGCCAACCTTCAGCCCGAGATCCCACAGCATGTAGAGCATGTACTCGACGGTCTGTTCGCCCCACGGCGTCTGCTTGTAGGGCAGCAGGAACAACAGATCGATGTCGGACCCAGGCGCCAGCGTGCCGCGGCCATAGCCGCCGACGGCGACGACGGCCATGCGCTCCGCCGAAGACGGGTTCTTGACCCGGTAGACATGGGTGACGGCGAAATCGTAAAGCGCCCGGATAATCTCGTCCATGAGATGCGACAGCCGCGCCGCGCAGGCGCTGCCGCCGCCGTCGTCCCTGAGCATCCGTTCGGCAATGGCGCGCCCCTCTGCCAGCCGCCCCTTGAGCAGCTGGAGCACACCGCTTCGCGCTGCCTGTCCGGAACCGTCGCCTGCCGTGGCCGCGGTCAGCGCGGTCATCTCGCCGCGCATGGCTTCGCCATCGATCAGTTCGTCGAGCTTCAGGGAGATTCTTGCCATATGTCCAGGTCGGCCTTGCCTTTTCGGCGGCGTCTATAGCGCGTTTTCGCGGCGCTGGGTATGGGGCGAGAGGACGAGCTCTCCGCGGTGGTCGAATGGGATGATTTTTTCTTCTTTCGAACAGGATCGATGCATTTGGATTGGAAGAAGCTGCGGCTTCCTAGCACGCGCGACGCCGTGAGATGAAGAAATTTAACCCCTTGACCTTCCAGTTACTGGAAGCCCTATCTCCGCGTCATACGCCGACCCATTGAGGCATTTTTCGCATGACGCTTTCCGATCACGATCATCACATACATGGCAGCTGCTGCTCGACAAACGGCGCAGCGCCTGCCGCGAAGGCCGTCGTCCGCGACCCGGTCTGCGGCATGACCGTCGACCTGGCCGCCGGCAAACCGACCGCCGAGCATGATGGCCATCTCTACCATTTCTGCAGTCAAGGCTGCCGCACGAAATTCGTCGCCGAGCCGGAAAAATTCCTGACGGCCACCGATCCGGTGTGCGGCATGAGCGTCGTCCGCGCGACAGCCAGGCACTTCGCCCGCCACGAAGGTCAGGGCTTCTATTTCTGCTCGGCCGCTTGCCAGGCGAAGTTCGAGGCTGAGCCGCAAAAATATCTCGGCGACAGGCCGGCGCCCCAGGAGATGCCCAAGGGCACGCAATACACCTGCCCGATGCATCCTGAAATCGTCCGCGACAAGCCCGGTTCCTGCCCCATCTGTGGCATGGCCCTGGAGCCGATGGGCGTGCCGACAGGCGATGAAGGGCCAAATCCCGAGCTTGTCGATTTCACCAGGCGGTTCTGGGTCAGTGCCGCGCTGTCGGTTCCCTTGCTGATCGTCGCCATGGCCCCGATGCTCGGACTGACGTTTTCGTCCCTTATCGACGAGCGGACGATGGTCTGGCTGGAGCTGGCATTGGCCAGTCCTGTCGTGCTGTGGGCGGCGCTGCCTTTCTTCCATCGCGGCTGGGAGTCGCTCGTCAACCGCAGCCCCAACATGTGGACGCTGATCTCGCTCGGCGTCGGTGCCGCCTATATCTACAGCGTCGTCGCCACGCTGTTTCCGGACATTTTTCCGCATCAGTTCCGCGGCCATGGCGGTGCCGTGCCGGTCTATTTCGAAGCTGCCGCCGTCATCGTCGCACTGGTTTTCCTTGGCCAGGTGCTGGAGCTGCGCGCCCGTGAAAAGACCGGATCGGCAATCCGCGCCTTGCTCGATCTCGCGCCGAAGACTGCGCGGCTGATCGCCGCCGACGGTTCCGAAAGCGATGTGTCGCTCGACGCGGTCAAGGCCGGCGATCGCCTGCGCATCCGCCCCGGCGACGCGGTGCCGGTCGACGGCATCGTGTTGGAAGGCCGTTCCTCGATAGACGAATCGATGATTACCGGTGAGCCGCTGCCGGTCGAAAAGACTGAAGGCGATGCCCTGACCGGCGGCACGCTCAATAAGAACGGTTCGCTGATCATGCGCGCCGAGCGGATCGGCTCCGAGACGACCCTGGCGCGCATCGTCGAGCTCGTCGCCAAGGCGCAACGCTCGCGCGCCCCGATTCAAGGGTTGGCCGATCGCGTTTCTTTCTACTTTGTCCCGGCGGTCGTCCTTGTCGCGATTGCTGCTTTCATCGCCTGGGCTGTGTTTGGACCCGAGCCCAGCCTGATCTTTGCCATCGTCTCGGCGGTGTCGGTGCTGATCATCGCTTGTCCCTGTGCGCTCGGCCTCGCCACGCCGATGTCGATCATGACCGCCACCGGGCGCGGGGCGCACGCCGGCGTGCTGATCAAGGAAGCCGCAGCACTCGAACGCTTCGCCTCCGTCGACACGCTGATCGTCGACAAGACGGGTACGTTGACCGAAGGCCGGCCGAAACTGACCGATGTCGTTGCAGCCAAAGGCTTTTCCGAGGACGAATTGCTGGCACTTGCCGCAGGCCTGGAGAAGGGCTCGGAGCATCCACTGGCCGAAGCCATCGTCGAAGGCGCCGCCATGCGCGGCGTGACCGTCGCCGATGCCAGCGGCTTCGAGGCGGTCACGGGCAAGGGCGTTTCCGGCACCGTGTCGGGAAAAAAGGTCGCGCTCGGCAATGCCGCCATGATGGCCGATCTCGGTATCGACATCGCATCCATCTCGGCCCAGGCCGAGACGCTGCAGACAGAAGGCAAGACGGCGATGTTCGTTGCCGTCGGCAAGAAACTGGCCGGCATCGTCGTTGTCGCCGACCCGGTCAAGGCGACCACCGCCGAGGCGATCAGGGCGCTGCATGACAGTGGTTTGAGGATCATCATGGCGACCGGCGACAATGAACGCACGGCCAACGCGATCGCCAGAAGACTCGGCATCGATGAGGTTCGCGCCGGCCTGTTGCCGGAACAGAAGGCAGCCCTCGTCGAGGAACTGCGCAGAAAAGGCGCGGGCGTTGCCATGGCCGGCGACGGCGTCAACGACGCGCCCGCGCTTGCCGCCGCCGATGTCGGCATCGCCATGGGCACAGGCGCCGATGTCGCGGTCGAAAGCGCCGGCATCACACTGGTCAAGGGCGACCTCAACAGCATCGTCCGCGCCCGCACACTGGCCCAGGCAACGATCCGCAACATCCGCCAGAACCTGTTCTTCGCCTTCCTCTACAACGTGCTTGGCGTGCCGGTCGCCGCCGGCGTGCTCTATCCGCTCACCGGCACGCTTTTGTCGCCGATGCTGGCGGCGGCGGCGATGAGCCTGTCCTCGGTGTCGGTGATATCAAACGCTCTGCGGCTGAGAACATTGAAACTCTGATCAAAGCCCCCAAATACGAAACCCACCCAACAGGAGACCATGAATGACCTTGGCTAAAAAACTCGTGCTTTTGCTGATGGCGGCCGGAATGCTGCTTGCCGTCTTCCTCGAAAGCGTCCCGGCGCAGAGCGAAGAGATGAAACACGACATGGGCGCCATGGCGACGGACGCGACCAGTCCTTCGACCGAAGGCTACAAAGCGGCGATGGACAAGATGCATGCCGACATGATGGCGTCAGAGTACACCGGCAATGCCGACGTCGATTTCGTCAAGGGCATGATCCCGCACCATCAGGGTGCCATCGACATGGCAAAGGTCGAGCTTGCCAATGGCAAGGACCCGGAAATCCGCAAGCTCGCCGAAGGCGTCATCGCCGCGCAGGAAGCCGAGATCAAGCAGTTGCAGGATTGGCTCGCCGCCCATCCGGTGAAGTAAGCTTCAGGCAATCGCCAAGGCGGCGAGAAGTCCTCTGGATTTCTCGCCCAGCCTGTGATGCGATCGGGCCCCCAATTGGAGGCCCGCCATGCCATCGACCATCAGAACCACCACGCTGCCCTCGGGTGAAGCCGTTCAGGTGCTTGGTCAGGGGACATGGAAGATGGGCGAGGCTATCGGCCGCCGTACCGATGAGGTGAATGCTCTCAAGCTCGGCCTCGACCTCGGCATCACGCTGATCGACACCGCTGAAATGTATGCCAGCGGCGGCGCCGAGGAGGTGGTGGCCGAGGCTATTGCCGGGCGCCGCGACGAGACCTTCCTGGTCTCGAAAGTTCTACCATCAAACGCTTCGCGCGCGGGCGTGCAGCGCGCCTGCGAGAACAGCCTGAAACGCCTGCGCACCGACCGCATCGATCTCTATTTGCTGCATTGGCCCGGCAGCGTGCCGCTGACGGAAACGGTCGCGGCCTTCGAGACCCTGAAAAAGGCCGGCAAGATCCGCCACTGGGGCGTCAGCAATTTCGACGCCGACGAGATGGAAGAGCTGGTCGGCTTGCCCGACGGCGGTAACGTCCAGACCAACCAGGTGCTCTACAATCTGGTCCGGCGTGGCCTCGAATTCGATCTGGCGCCCTGGAGCCGACAGCGCGGCATTCCCTTGATGGCCTATTCGCCGGTCGAGCAGGGCGCGTTGGCGCGCAACGCCAGGCTCGACGCCGTTGCCGCCCGCCACAATGCGACCCCGGCGCAAATCGCTTTGGCCTGGGTGATGCATCAGGAGGGCGTCATCGCCATTCCCAAGGCAAGCAGCCAGGAACATGTCCGCCAGAATGTCGCGGCGCTGGACATAATGCTTACAGCGAAAGACCTCGCCGATCTCGACCGCGCCTTCCCGCCGCCGACACGCAAGCGCGGCCTGGAGATGATCTAGGCATAACCGTCGCGCAGAGACGTGACCTTGATGTCTCCGATCTTGTGGACCGTGTGACGCGGCGCGGCTGAGATTCGTTCCAACGCTTGCTCTCTTCTTTCCACCGCAAATTCCGGATTGAGTTTTTCACTTCAGGCGGCTGACTTATCGAATCTCGGTTTTCAGCTTTTCAAAGGCGTCCCGGACATATCCTGCCAGCGGATGCCTGGCGTTTTGCTGCTGCCATGTTTCGACAGCCAGGCGCAGCGCGACGATTGCCACCAAGGAGACCAGTCGCAGACTGTCGCGCGCCTGGTCTGGCCGCAACTCGCGTAAACCGTCGAAAATGGCTTGCTCGAACTGCAGGTAGCCGGTGTGCCTGCGCGAGCGCAGCGTCTTGCTTTCCCGCATGACCTTTGCTGTCGCCATCATTTCCGATCCCAGCAAGCTGCCGACAAGATTGAGCAATGCGCCGCGGGCGATGTCGATCGCCGCTCCGGTGGGCGGCTCGGCGAGGATCGACGCTTTGACCATGCTTGCGTAGTTGCCCAGATTCGCAAACAGAACCTCGTCCTTGCTCTCGAAATAGTGGAAGAACGTCCGGCGCGAGATGCCTGCGGCCGCGGCTATCTCGTCAAGCGTGGTCGCGTCATAGCCATTGGCCAGGAAAGCCTTCAGGCCGGCTTCGGCGATGCGGTTGGCCGTTTCTCGCCGCTTCCGCTCGCGCAGGCCCTCTGGTTTTGGCGCATCGGTCATGGAGCGTTCCTGTCATGAACGTTCCTCAAATGCGACAAGAAATTTGGTGCACGTTCAAGCCTCGTCGTCACGCCTTGCCATAATAGCGCCATCAATTTATTGCACTGAGTGCAAATATTGACGCTCCCCAACACGCCCGCAAGGCGAACCCAGACAGAGGCATCCATGGCAGCTTGCTTGCGTTTCCGTCGCGAGGCTCACATCAGTCATGGCCCGGTCGATCCGAGAGCGTGCCGCGCGGACCACCGCATAACACGGCCGTTTGTGCTGGTCTTGAGCATGCTCGCGGTCGGCTGCGCGTCCGCGCCCCTGGATCAGGTAGGCTCACTGCAATCCTATGACGAGTTGAAACCGTCGGACGGTTTGTTAGCCCGCTCACTAATGCGGGTGAGCAGGGACGACGTGCTTGCAGCAAAAACCGTTCGAATCATTCCAACGGGCTTTTCGCAGCCCGCCGCCGGAAAATCGACACTGACACCGGCCCAGCGCGGCCTGATCGCGAATGCCGTCGACAGGACCGTCTGCTCCGGCCTGAGCCGGCGCTTTCAACTGGTCGCCCTGACCGAGCCGGCCGACCTGACGGTCCACGCGATGGTAACGCGTGTGGCGCCGACGAATGCGTTGGCGGCAGGCGTTTCGAAAGTCGCGTCCACGGCGGTTTCCGTCGCGCTGCCCGGCATGCACATTCCGGTTCCGCGCCTGCCGATCGGATTGGGCAGCCTGTCGCTTGAAGCCGAAGCGATTGGTGACAACGGCAAGCAGGCGGCAGCCATGATCTGGGGACGTGGCGCGAACGCCCTGCTGGATTCCGGCCGGGTCGCCCGAGAGGGCGATGCCTACAACCTGGCGGCGAAGTTCGGGGACGATTTTAGCAAGCTCCTGGTCACCGGCAAGACGCCGTTCGGCAAACTGCCGTCACTCCCCACCAGGGCGGAGCTGCGCGCCATGTTCGGCGGCGAACCCAAATACCCGGCCTGTAAGGCATTCGGCAAATCGCTCGGCCTGGTCGGCTTCCTCGGCGATCGGATGGGATTGCCGCCGGCCTGGATCGACAAGGGAGCCGCGGTGCGCAACGACTGAGGCGGTCACGCAAGTGCAGAAAAAGTCCCCAATGCCGCTTTCCGCGAAGGCTTTTCAACAGGGCAGAAGGATGCGCTTCCTTTGGCTGGTTGCCCCGGTCGTCCTGGCGCCGGCCCTGTTTGCGGAGAGTGGGTGGCCGCAAGGCAGCACCTGTCGCGAAATGCTGGAATTTCTGGGCACCGTACTGATCCTCATCTGTATCGGCGGTCGCTGCTGGGCATCGCTGTATGTTGGCGGACGCAAGAACCGGGAACTCGTTACGACCGGGCCCTATGCCTATACGCGCAACCCCCTCTATTTCTTCTCGGCCCTTGGACTGGCTGGCGTCGGGCTGACATTCGGGTCGTTGATCGTTTCGGCGTTTCTCTTTGCCTTCACCTATCTGGTCTTTTCCTATGTCGCGACGCGCGAAGCGATCGCGCTGGACACGATCTTTGGCGAGGCCTATCGGTGCTATTGTCGAAGCGTGCCGGCCTTCTTTCCTCGTCTGCGGCGCGATTACGACGACGTCTTGGACCCGTCGCCCGTCACGTTCGACTCGGTGGCGCTGAGGCGGACCGCCATCGACAGCTCTTACTTCCTTGTGGCGATACTGGCGGTCGAATTGCTCGGCTGGCTCCAGTCGGCAGGAGTGGTGACGCCGATGTTCCGATTGTTCTGATTACCGGCCCGCCAGCCCCTTCAGCCGGTAAAGTGCTTCCAGCGCCTCCCTTGGCGTCATCTCGTCAGGATTGATCTCGCCCAGCGCCGCGCCCAGCGCGTCGTTCTTCGCCGGCTTGGGCGCTTCCCGCTTCACCGCCACCGAAAACAGCGGCAGGTCGTCCACCAGCCGGTTGGTCTTGCCTGAGACCTCGCCTTCTTCGAGCTGGTGCAGCACTTCCTTGGCCCTGTCGACCACCGCCTCCGGCAGGCCGGCCAGCCGCGCTACCTGCACGCCGTAGGAGCGGTCGGCCGCACCCTTGCCGACCTCGTGCAGGAAGACGACGTCGTTTTCCCATTCCTTGACCCGCATGGTGACGTTGTGCAATCGCGCCAGCTTGCCGGCGAGCGACGTCATCTCGTGGAAATGGGTGGCGAAGATTGCCCGGCAGCGGTTTTTCTCGTGCAGGTATTCGACCGCCGCCCAAGCGATCGACAGGCCGTCGAAGGTGGCGGTGCCGCGGCCGATCTCGTCGAGGATCACCAGTGCGCGCTCGCCGGCCTGGTTCAGGATCGCCGCCGTCTCGACCATCTCGACCATGAAGGTCGAGCGGCCGCGCGCCAAATCGTCCGAGGCGCCGACACGCGAGAACAGCCGGTCGACGACGCCGATATGGGCCGATGCCGCTGGCACGAACGAGCCGGTCTGGGCCAGGATGGCGATCAGTGCGTTCTGCCGCAGGAACGTCGACTTGCCGCCCATGTTCGGGCCGGTCAGAAGCCAGATCGCGCCGTTCCTGGCGCTGCCTTCTGGCGACAGGTCGCAATCATTGGCGACGAACGGGCCGTCGCCGGAGCGGCGCAAAGCCTGCTCGACCACCGGATGCCGCCCGCCAGCAATCTCGAAGGCAAGGCTGGAATCCACCCCCGCCCGGCACCAGGCTTCGCTTTCCGACAAAAGCGCGAGCGCCGCCGACACGTCGAGCACGGCCAGCGCATCGGCCCCAGTGCGGATCTTTTCTGCCTCGCCGACCGCTTCCGCCGTCAGCGTTTCGAAGGCGGCCAACTCGATGCTGAGCGCCCGGTCAGCGGCATTGGCGATCTTGGTCTCGAGTTCGGCAAGTTCGGTCGTGGTGAAACGCATGGCGTTGGCCATGGTCTGGCGGTGGATGAAACGCGCCTTGGCGCCGTCGCTGCCGGTCATGATCGCATGGTGGTTGGCGGTCACCTCGATGTAGTAGCCGAGCACATTGTTGTGCCGGATCTTCAGCGAGCGGATGCCGGTCTCGTCGATCAGCGAGCGCTCCAGCCCGGCGATCACCTTTCGCGACTCATCGCGCAGCGCCCGCATCTCGTCGAGTTCGGCGTGATAGCCGCCGCGAACGAAGCCGCCGTCGCGCTTGAGCAGCGGCAGTTCCTCGCCAAGCGCCTGCGTCAAATGCTGGGCCAGCGCCTGAGGCAGCGCATGGATGGCGGCGAGTGCGGCCGCGAGTTCCAGGGGCAGGGCGGTCGCGGCAAAGATTTCGGCGATCGCGCCTGCCGCCTCGAAACCGGCGCGCAGCGCGCCGAGATCGCGCGGGCCGCCGCGGTTGAGCGCCAGCCTGGACAGCGCGCGCGGCATGTCGGCGACGCTCTTCAGGCTCGACCGTACCGCCTGGCACAGCCGCGTCTCGGACCGGAAGAACGATACCGAATCCAGTCTGGCGCCGATCGCGGCCGGGTCGGTCAGAGGCGCCATCAGCCTGTCGGCAAGCAGCCTTGCACCGCCGCCCGTCACCGTGCGATCGATCGCCTTGAACAGCGACCCCTCGCGGCTGCCCGACAGCGTGCGCAGCAGTTCGAGGTTGCCGCGCGTCGCCGGATCGATGACCAGGGTCGACCCCTGCTCCTCGCGCTCGGGCCGCGACAGCGGTGGCCGCTCGGCCTTCTGCGTCTTCTCGACATAGGCGATGGCGCCTGAGATCGCCGACAGCTCGGCGCGCGAAAAGGCACCGAAGCTGTCCGGCGTCGCCACGTCGAAGAAGCGAGCGATGCGCCCGGTGGCCGAGGCCGAATCGAACAGCGACGGCGGCTGAGGGCTGGCGACCCGGCCGAGCACGTCGAACACCGGCTTCAGCTCCGGATCATGGAACACCGGCTCGGCGACGATCAGCTCGCGCGGATCGACACGGAAGATGTCGGCCAGCAGCCGGTCGGCGGTTGTGTCGGTGACGCGGAAGGCGCCAGTCGAGATGTCGATCCAGGCCAGCGCAAAGGCATGATCGCTACCGCCACCCTTCACCCGCCCCAGCGCCATCAGAAAACTCGATTCCGAGGGCGCCAGCAATTTGTCCTCGGTGATGGTGCCCGGCGTCACCAGCCGCACCACGTCGCGGCGCACCACCGATTTGCCGCCGCGTTTCTTCGCCTCGGCCGGATCCTCGATCTGCTCGCAGACGGCAACGCGAAAACCCTGGCCGATCAGCTTCTGCAGATAGTCGTCGGCCGCATGCACCGGCACGCCGCACATCGGAATGTCGAGCCCTTGGTACTTGCCGCGCTTGGTCAGCACGATGCCCAGCGCCCGGCTCGCCTTCTCGGCATCGTCGAAGAACAGCTCGTAGAAATCGCCCATGCGATAGAACAGCAGCGAGTCCGGGTTCGCCGCCTTGATCTCGATGAACTGCTCTATCATCGGCGTGGCGCCGGCGTGGGCGGTGGGCACCGGTGTCATCGCAGCGGGGGCGTCCGGCTCGTTCGGGCTGTGCATGTTCATGCGCTGCACGCTAGCAGATGTGATCGCGCGGTTTAATGCCGGGGCTTCGAAAAGCAGGGGACGACCGGGCTACCGGGTGTTCGCAATTTCCTGGACGATCCGCGATTCCCAAGCGCTGGCGGTTTACACGCGGCGGCGCGTGGTCTTAATTCGAATCGAAACAAAGCACCCGCCTCAACGAGGTGCTGCACCGGCGAGGAAATCAAGAACATCATGGCCAGGAAAACCGAGAACAACGGTCCGTCCGTCAGCGCGCAGGAAGCGCTCGAATTCCACGCCATGGGCCGCCCCGGCAAGCTGGAAGTCGTCGCCACCAAGCCGATGGCAACGCAACGCGATCTGAGTCTCGCCTATTCGCCTGGTGTCGCGGTTCCGGTTCTGGCCATCGCCGAGGACCCCAGCCGCGCCTTCGACTACACGACACGCGGCAACATGGTCGCCGTCATCTCCAACGGCACCGCGATCCTTGGCCTCGGCAATCTCGGCGCGTTGGCTTCCAAGCCGGTGATGGAAGGCAAGGCAGTGCTGTTCAAGCGCTTCGCCGATGTCGATTCCATCGATCTCGAGGTCGATACCGAGGACGCCGAGGAGTTCATCAACTGCGTGCGGTTCCTCGGCCCGTCCTTCGGCGGCATCAATCTCGAGGACATCAAGGCGCCTGAGTGTTTCATCATCGAGCAGCGGCTGCGCGAATTGATGGACATCCCGGTCTTCCATGACGACCAGCACGGCACCGCCATCATCTCGTCCGCCGGCCTGATCAACGCGCTGGAGGTCACCGGCCGCGACATGAAGACGACGAAGATGGTCTGCAACGGCGCCGGTGCCGCCGGCATCGCTTGCATCGAATTGATGAAGGCGATGGGCTTCACGCCCGAAAACATCATTCTGTGCGACACCAAGGGCGTGGTCTTTCAAGGCCGTACCGAAGGCATGAACCAGTGGAAATCGGCGCATGCGGTCAAGACCGAGGCGCGTAGCCTCGCCGAGGCGCTCGACGGCGCCGATGTCTTCCTTGGTCTTTCCGCCAAGGGTGCGCTGACCACCGCAATGTTGAAGTCTATGGCCAAGAACCCGATCATTTTCGCCATGGCCAATCCCGACCCGGAGATCACGCCGGAGGAAGTGGCCGAGATCCGCACCGACGCCATCATGGCAACCGGGCGTTCTGACTATCCTAACCAGGTCAACAACGTGCTCGGCTTCCCCTACATCTTCCGCGGTGCGCTGGATGTCAGGGCCACCACCATCAATGACGACATGAAGATCGCCGCCGCCCAGGCGCTGGCAGCACTTGCGCGCCAGGACGTGCCCGACGACGTCGCCGCCGCCTATCAGGGCAATCGGCCGAAATTCGGGCCCAACTACATCATTCCGGTGCCATTCGACCCTCGCCTGATCTCGGCCATCCCGATCGCGGTGGCCAAGGCGGCGATGGATAGCGGCGTCGCCCGCAAGCCCATCCTTGACCTTGACCGCTACGCGCAGGAACTGTCCGCCCGCCGCGACCCGATCGCCTCGACCCTGCAGCGCATCTACGACCGCGTACGCCGCCAGCCCAAGCGCATCGTCTTTGCCGAGGGCGAGGAGGAGCAGGTCATGCGCGCCGCGGTCTCCTATGTGAACCAGCGGCTCGGCACCGCCATCCTGCTCGGCCGCGACGACGTCATCAAGGAAAACGCCAGGCACGCCGGCATCGACCTCAACAAGCAAGGCATCGAGATCATCAACGCCCGGCTGTCGCGCCGCAACGGCATCTACACCGATTATCTCTACGAGCGCATGCAGCGCAAAGGCTTCCTGTTCCGCGACTGCCAGCGGCTGATCAACAACGACCGCAACCACTTCGCCGCCTGCATGGTGGCGCTAGGCGACGCCGACGGCATCGTCACCGGCGTCACCCGCAACTATTCCACCGCGCTTGACGACATTCGCCGCGTCATCGACGCCAAGCCCGGCCACCGCGTCATCGGCGTCTCGATCGTGCTCGCGCGGGGTAAAACGGTCCTCGTCGCCGACACCGCCGTGCACGACATGCCGAACGCCGAGCAGATCGCCGACATCGCCGAGGAGGCCGCAGGCTTTGCGCGCCGCATGGGCTACGAGCCGAGGCTCGCCATGCTCGCCTACTCGACCTTCGGCCATCCGCAGGGCGAGCGCTCTGAACGCGTCCAGGAAGCGGTGCGCATCCTCGACAAGCGCCGCGTCGATTTCGAATATGACGGCGAAATGGCCGCCGACGTCGCCCTCAACGCCCGCGCCATGGCGCAATATCCGTTCATCCGGCTCACCGGTCCGGCCAATGTGCTGATCATGCCGGCGTTCCACTCGGCCTCGATCTCGACCAAGATGCTGCAGGAACTCGGTGGCTCAACGGTGATCGGCCCGCTGCTCGTCGGGCTGAACAAGCCGGTGCAGATCGTGTCGCTGAACGCCAAGGACAGCGACATCGTCAACATGGCGGCGATCGCGGCTTATACGGCGGGGGCTTGAGGAGGCGGTCAAAAATCTAGTATTCGGCTATCGTTAACCAGAGGGGATCTTTGCTAGATTTCAATTCGTCTAAGATAGCTTGCATTCTAGGGGCATGGGATCGTACCGGTGCATATACGTTTCCCTCGTCTCCTTTGAAACTAGTCAAAAGACCCTCTGTGATCATGGTGCTTAAGATTTTCCTAGAAAGATTTTTTGTTCCGATCATTCCCAAGCCCCGAAGCAGGGCCTCTTCTTTACGGCCGCTCCCCTTTTGGAAAAAGGTCTTACGAATTATTGTGATTAGAATTTCATGCGATGGTTGAAGGCCAATCTTCCGTATACGAGAGATGCTCTCAACAGAATCAAACTGCTCTGCGTCTAAGGACGAAATCCATTTAGGTAGTCCTGCAGCGGATGCAATGCCGCTCACCTTTGGAGTCGCGCAGTTCGATAAGACTACGTTAGTCGCTTTCTTTGCTGGAAGCGCAAGCTCACCTATGTATGAGTTTGTAATGGCTAAGTTTCTGAGTTCGCGTTCGAAAAGAGGAAAGTAGAGGAAGTCGCCGTGGTCAATTTTGAGGCCGCCAAAATCCATTGCTGATCCATCTGTTTCGCGGCTAAGTGAAGATACTAAATCGCTCGCTAGAACCATATTCCCCAGCTGTGCAAATCGCTCTGCCAAAGAAAGCCTCATCTTGGCGGTGGAGGTGTTATCCAAAGCCAGAACGCGCTGGCCTAGATCGTCTAAAGCATTGTGCCATTTTGCTGCGGAGACCATGCCTATGTCCGTCTCCGTGCCGATGCAGATCCGGGCAACGTCCTTGGCTCTAAGTCCGTCCAAAATATAAACGTCGACAAACTGTCGATCATTTGTCTCAGCACTGACGCGCCCTAGGTGTGAGCTTTCAGAGGGTTGTCCATTCGGACCGGACCGAGGAGACTGGAGTTACCAAGCTGCAGCACTCACCGGAGGGTCCGAA
>NZ_JAMYSA010000072.1:0-32938 GCF_040321735.1 Mesorhizobium sp. M0293 | reverse complement strand
GGTCCGTCCGCGCCATCTGCGCGGCCAGCCGCCCCGAATGTTTCACGTAATAGTTGGGGTTCTTGTACGGCACCGCGGGCACCTCGATCAGCTCGGCGCCGAGCAGTTTGATGGTGTCCTTCTTTTCCTGGCTCTGCGTGTCGGGAATGACGATGACCGTGCGGTAGCCGAACGCCTTGGCAACCAGCGTCAATCCGATGCCGGTGTTGCCGGCCGTTCCCTCGACGATGACGCCGCCGGGCTTCAGCAGCCCGCGCTGCTCGGCGTCGCGGATGATGAACAGGCCCGCGCGATCCTTGACCGACTGGCCCGGATTCATGAATTCGGCCTTGCCCAGGATCTCGCAGCCGGTTTGTTCAGAGGCTTTGTTGAGGCGGATCAGAGGCGTGTTGCCGATCGCGTCGATCACAGAACGGGGCATTCAGGATTCCTTGTGTAGGTGCGCCGAAACCCTAGAAACCCGAAGCTTCGGTTTCAAGGCAAGAATTTGTCTGGTCCAGTCGCATTTGCGGTACTGTTGTTGCGTCAACGCTTCCCGGGACCGACCCCTTGCGCCACTGTTCATTTTCCGGCTGACGTTGAAAAGCAGCTTTTCATTCGATTTCTTCATCGCTAGAGCAATTCCAGGAAAAGTGTGAAACGGTTTTCCCGGGAAAAGCGCATAGCGCTTTCCCTCGGGAATCGCGTCAAAACAAAGAGATAGAGTGGTTCATCGTTTCCGTGAAACGATGAACCGCTCTAGAGCAAAGCACCAACAAGTCGACAGGGCGCAGCATGACACTCTATCGGGCCAACCCGAAGCACGGCGTCGCCTGGATCACGGGCGGAAGCAGCGGTATCGGCCGTTCGCTGGCCAGGGATCTTGCGTCCCAGGGCTATGCGGTGGCGGTGACAGCCCTCGACGACGATCCGATCGACACGCTTGTCGTCGAGACCGCGCAGATGCCGGGCAGTGTCAGGGCCTTTCCCTGCGACGTCACCGACGAGCCGCGCATGGCGCGAACCGTCGCCGCGATCGAGAAGGAACTCGGTCCCATCGTGCTCACCATCTTCAATGCCGGAAACTACATTTCGACGCCGGGCGAGAATCTTGTCGTCAACGACTTTCGCCGGTCCTTCGAGGTCAACTATTTCGGCATCATCAATGGCCTGGTGCCCGTCGTCGAACGCATGCGCGTGCGGGCGCGCGGCCATGTCGTGCTGGTCGGCTCCGTCACGTCCTATTTCGGCTGGCCGACAACGGCCGCCTATGGCGGCACCAAGGCGGCAATCAACATCCTGGCCGAGTCGCTGAAGTATGATTTCGACAAGATGAACGTGCGCATTCAGGTGTTCAATCCCGGCTTCATCGACACCCCGCTGACCGAGAAGAACATGCTGCCGATGCCGGGACTGATGCCGGTCAGCCGCGCGTCGCGACGCATGGCGCGGGGCATCAAGTCCGGCGGCTTCGAAGTCACCTTCCCGCGCCGGACAAGCTGGCCCCTGAAACTGCTCAGCGTGTTGCCGAGGCCGCTTTGCAGAGGGTTTATCAGCCTGATGACCAATTGGAAGGCGCGGCCGCTGCACTACGACCGCAAGCCGCCGAAGGATCAGGGCCTGGACTCCTAACACACCCTGCGACGACCGCCCCGGCTCGGCCTGCCCCCAGGGCAACGAACTCGGGTTAACGGGTTCCTTCGGAGCGCTCGCCTGCGCATGACGGAGCATCAAACGAAAAACCCGCCTGTGCGGCGGGCCACTGGCGCAAATCAGCACCATGAACAAATATGTACCATAGCTGAGGGCACGAAGTCAAGAAAAAATTCCTATCGTGAAAGCTGCTGGCACATCGAGCGCGTGATTTGGGCCCTGGATGCGGTCATCATTCGTTCGTGGGCTATCTTCTTTTCGTGCACTGAGAAGCGCCGCTTGGCCAAGGTCTGATTGCCCCGACCATCCGCAATTTAGAAATCAGTTTGCTGTCGCAGCAAACGCACATTGCGTGTCGCTTGCCGTCACCATAGTTTGCCGACCATTCTGGTCCGGGAGTTTGGAATGGGGCGGCGTATCGTGTCGATTCTGCTGGGATTCGTGGCTCTGTTTGCGCTGGCCTTCGTGCTCGGTCCGCGCGTTTCCGTCGACACCACGATCCGTTTCGATCCCTCGCTCATTGGCGACGATCCGCAGGCCTATGTGGCAAAGGTGGAAGCCGCGGTCCCCGGAATCCGCGACGGGCTGGAGAAAGAGATCGTCTGGGCCAATCCGATGGTGCATGCCAGAACGCCGCTGTCGATCGTCTACATCCACGGCTTTTCCGCATCGAAAGGCGAGGTCCGCCCGCTGCCCGACGAAGTGGCCGACCAGCTCGATGCCAATCTCTTCTACACGCGCCTCACCGGTCACGGGCAGGACGGCGCGGCGATGACACAAGGCAGCATCAACGCCTGGGTCAACGACTATGAGGAGGCGCTCGCCATCGGTCGGGCGATCGGCGACAAGGTGATCGTCATCTCGACCTCGACCGGCGGCTCGCTGGCGACATGGGCGGCAACGCAGCCGGGCGCATCGGACGGCGTCGCCGCGATCGCGTTCATCTCGCCGAATTTCGGCGTCAAGGCTTCGGGCGCCGAAATCCTGACCATGCCGTGGGGCAAACAGATCGCCAGGCTGGTCGCCGGCAAGGAACACAGCTTCGTGCCGCGCAACGCGCTGCATGAAAAATTCTGGACCGCCCGCTACCCGATCGAAGCGACCTTGCCGATGCAGGCGCTGACCGAACTTGCCTATGGCGCGCCGGTTGAGAAGGCGACCATCCCTGCTTTGTTCATCTTTTCGGATTCGGACAAAGTGGTGCGGCCCGACCGCACCCGCGAGATTGCCGGGCGCTGGGGCGCACCGCATGAACTGGTTCCGGTCGACGACACCGGCGACGCGGACAACCACGTCATCGCCGGCGACGCGCTGTCGCCATCGACGACGGCCTTTCTGGCGCAAAGGATCGCCGTCTGGGTCGAGGCAGTGATCAAGTAAGCAGACGAAAAAAGGGCGACCGAAGCATCGCTTCAGCCGCCCTTTCCTGGTCGGTCTCGGCAATCAGCCAGGCCTGAGCCTGACTGACTACAACGCAGTCTGGCTTACGCAGCCCGCGCGGCCGGACGCTTGCCGCCGAAGCGGCGCTTGTTGTTGCCTTTAAAGGCCGGCTTGGCGCCTTCCGGCTTGCGCTCACCAGCGAAGGCCGGCTTGTCGCCGAAGCGCTTCTTGCCAAAACCGTTGCCTTTGTTCTCGCCACCGGGACGCCTGCCGTCGCGACGACCATTGCGGTCGTTGCGGTCATTGGCCGGCTCGAATCGCTCGTTCTTTTCAGCCGGATTGCGCAGCGGATCGGGGCTGCCGAGATGGTCGGCAACGATCGGCAGCTTGGTACGGATGATGCGCTCGACCTGGCGCAGCTTGCTGTTCTCGGAAGGATCGCAAAGCGTAATAGCGATGCCGTCCATGCCGTTGCGGCCAGTGCGGCCGATGCGGTGGACATAGCTCTCCGCTTCGTCGGGCAGGTCGAAATTCACGCCGTGGCTGATGCCGGGCACGTCGATGCCGCGCGCAGCAATGTCGGTCGCCACCAGAATGCGCACCGATCCGTCGCGGAAATCGTTCAGCGCCTTCTGACGTGCGTTCTGCGACTTGTTGCCGTGGATGACGGCGGCCTTGAAGCCGTCGCGCTCGAGGTCCTTGGTCACCCTGTCGGCACCATGCTTGGTGCGCGAAAAGATGATGACGGATTTCATCGCCTCGTCGGCGAGCATCGTCGACAGCACCTGGCGTTTCTGCTTGGTGCGGGCAAAGACGACGCCTTGCACGATCTCGGCTGCTGCCGTGCTCTGCGGCGCGACTTCGACACGGATCGGGTTCTTCAGCAGGCCTTTCGCCAGTTCGGCGATCTCATTGGGCATGGTCGCCGAGAACAGCACCGTCTGACGGTCGGGCGCGGTCGCCTTGGCGATGCGCTTGACGTCGTTGATGAAGCCCATGTCGAGCATGCGGTCGCCTTCGTCCAGCACCAGCCATTTAGTGTCGGCAAGCATAAGGTCGCCTTCACGCACCAGGTCGGTCAACCGGCCGGGCGTTGCGATCAGGATGTCGACGCCGGGCGCAACCTTCTTCACCTGGCTGAAGCGCGAGACTCCGCCGAGCACGAGCGCGGTCGAAACATGCGCGCCCTTGGCGAGGATCTTGATGGTATCTTCGATCTGCACGGCGAGTTCGCGCGTCGGCGCGAGAATCAGCGCACGCGCCGTCTTGGCGCGCCGCTTGGTGCCGAGCGCGATGATCTTCGACAGGATCGGCAGCGCGAAGGCCGCGGTCTTGCCGGAGCCGGTCTGGGCGATGCCGAAAATGTCACGGCCTTCCATCTGCGGCGGGATCGCCTGCGCCTGGATAGGCTTCGGTTCGGTGAAACCGGCGTTGTGGGTGGCCTTGAGCAGCGCGCCCGTAATACCCAGTGCGGCGAAACCGGTAAGTTCCGCGGTGTTGCTACCGGGCAAAGTGTTTTCGTTGGTCAAAATAATCTTCTTTCACGCGGTTTCTGGCCGCAAACATCGATGGCGGCAGGGCGCAACCTGCCGTCGAACAAATTGTCATGGAACGACAAGGCGGCGGACGTTTCCGTCCGCGCGGCTGCGCTGTCGTGCCCGCAGGCATCATGCCACGGGGCTTTTTCGCCGCTTTGTGATGTACCGGAAAGAGAGGCCGATATACCGGAAAGAGGGAAAACAGACGCAACCAGTCTCATTCGTCGAGAAGGCCGGATAATCCCGGCCCAAGCGCCTATGCCGCCGCATATGGCCCAGTTCGCCGCCAAATGCAAGGGGCGTCATGCTGCAGCGCAGCAAAACCTGTGGCGCAAGCGGTGCTTGCGCTCGCTTGCCGGCACGATTACCACGAAAATGCCGCTGGCTTGGGAGGTAATCGATGAAAGACGTGCTGAAGGAACTCGAGCGCCGGCGCGAGATCGCCCGCATGGGTGGCGGCCAGGCCCGCATCGATGCCCAGCACAAGAAGGGCAAGCTCACCGCGCGCGAACGCATCGAGGTGTTTCTCGATGAGGGCTCGTTCGAGGAATTCGACATGTATGTCGAGCATCGCTCGACCGATTTCGGCATGGAGAAGACCAAGATCGCCGGCGACGGCGTGGTCACCGGCTGGGGCACCGTCAACGGCCGCCCGGTTTACCTCTTCGCCAAGGATTTTACCGTGTTCGGCGGCTCACTGTCGGAGGCCCATGCCGAGAAGGTCATCAAGGTGCAGGAGATGGCGCTGCGCAACCGCGCACCGATCATCGGCCTCTATGATGCCGGCGGCGCACGCATCCAGGAAGGCGTGGCGGCACTCGGCGGCTACGCCGAGATCTTTCAACGCAATGTGCTGGCTTCCGGCGTCATTCCGCAAATCTCCGTGATCATGGGCCCATGCGCCGGTGGCGACGTCTATTCGCCTGCGATGACCGACTTCATCTTCATGGTGCGCGACACCTCCTACATGTTCGTCACCGGACCGGATGTGGTGAAGACCGTCACCAACGAGACCGTGACCGCCGAGAGCCTCGGCGGCGCTTCCGTTCACACCACGAAATCCTCGATCGCCGACGGCGCCTATGACAATGACGTCGAGGCGCTGCTGCAGATGCGCCGGCTGGTCGACCTACTGCCGGCCTCCAACACATCGGAGCTACCGGAGATTGAATGCTACCAGTCGGTCACCGACCATGATTTGTCGCTCGACCGGCTTATCCCCGACAACGCCAACAAGCCCTACGACATCAAGGAGCTGATCCTGAAGGTCGCCGACGAAGGCGACTTCTTCGAGATCCAGCAGAATTTTGCGAAAAACATCGTCACCGGATTCGGACGCGTCGAGGGCCGCACAGTCGGCTTCGTCGCCAACCAGCCGATGGTATTGGCCGGCGTGCTCGATTCGGATGCCAGCCGCAAGGCGGCGCGCTTTGTGCGCTTCTGCGATTGTTTCTCGATCCCGATCGTCACCTTCGTCGATGTGCCAGGCTTCCTGCCCGGCACGGCGCAGGAGTATGGCGGGCTGATCAAGCATGGCGCCAAGCTTCTCTTCGCCTATGCCGAGGCCACCGTGCCGAAGATCACCGTCATCACCAGAAAAGCCTATGGCGGCGCCTATGACGTGATGGCCTCAAAACATCTGCGCGGCGACATGAACTATGCCTGGCCGACGGCGCAGATCGCGGTGATGGGCGCCCGGGGTGCGGTCGAGATCATCTACCGCAAGGACATTGGTGACGCGGAAAAGATCGCAGCCCATACAAAGGCTTACGAGGATCGCTTCCTGTCGCCCTTCGTCGCCGCCGAGCGCGGCTATGTCGACGAGGTGATCATGCCGCACTCGACCCGCCGCCGCATCGCTCGCGCGCTGCGCATGCTGCGCAACAAGGATATGCAGAACCCCTGGAAGAAGCACGACAACATACCGTTGTGAGGAGTCTGCAATTCACTCCTCTGCCGCTGCACCAAACCCCGCCCCCATGGTGGCGCGGACGGGACTGCCCCAGGGCGTCGCGTGGTTGTCGATGCGCATCTGGAAGATGAAATAGGTCGGCGAGCAGAAGCCGATGCCTCTGACCTTGCCGATGCCCGGTGTGTCCGGCGGCAGCGACTGGCACATATAGTCCTCGCGGCAGAAATGATCGGCCGAACAGGCCGGCCGGTTGCCGCGATTGACGGCGCCGCCGAGACATTGGTCGAAATTATTGGTGGCCACGCAGATGTCGAATTTCTTGCCGCCCACCAGCCCGCAAATCTCGTTCGGCATCGGCTTGCCGGCTTTGAAGGCGGCAAATGTACGGTCCTTGTCGTCACAGCCGCGATAGGCGATGCCGCCAGGCGCGCCGATCTTCGGCGGACGACAGGTGTAGGCGGTGCGGGAGACATCCGGCGCGAAGGCGGCGAACTGGCCCGATATGCTGTAGCGGTCATTGAAAGGCTGTGCCGCGTTGCTGGCGATCGAGCCGGTCAGGCAGGGATGGCCAGAAAACATCTTTTCGCTGTCCTTGGGCAGCAGGCACTGCGCCAATTTCGTGCGCACGCCCGAAGCGATGGCCAGCGGCGTGCAGACCGTGCCGCCGCCGCACTGCCAGCTCGCGCCGAAGCGGGCGGCATCGTCCGGCATCAGGCACGGCATCGCCATCTCGGCCGGCGCGTAATCGACCGCGCCCGCCGCCCTGCAGGGCCCCGGGGGCGCGGAGGAGGCCGGACCGCACCGGGTCGGGTCCCGGCCCGCCGCAGTTGCGCGCAGCCATGCCTGGCGGCGCGGAATCTCGGCATGAAGATGCGGCGAAATGCCGACCTCGATGCGGTTCAACGGCGATGTCGTCTTGTCGTCGAGGCCGATGAAATGGAAACCGGCGGTGGAACCGGCCTGATGACACCCTTGGCAGGCGCCATTGTCCAATCGTTCAACCAGCGCTTCCGGCGTGCGCACGAGTTTCAGCGCGGAATAATCGAGCGATGCGAATTCCCGGGGTTGGAATAATTGCGTAAACGGATGATTGGCCTGCCGCGCACTGCCGAAGGTCGACCACGAGATGATCTTCCTTGCCAGGAACTCGTCGGGGATTTCGTAGACGCCCTCGTCGACCGTCGGCAGATTGGCGCCGACATAGGCGGCAAGCCGCGCCTTCAGCGCCGTGTCTTGCGAGAGCCGTACGGTGTCGGGCGTGTTCTCCAGCGGCTTCTCGCTGATCGTTTCGCCGTCGATGCCGAATATCCGCATGAGATAGGCGGCCTGGCCGCCGAACTCGGTTTCCTGGCCGGAGGGAAAGCGCACCACCTGTGCGTTCAGCTCCAGCTGCTTGAAGGTCAGCCCGGCTTTGTCCAGCGGTCCGCCGGTCAGCCAGCCGGCATCGGCGGTCTCGTCAAGCTGTGGCGTCCAGCGTCCGGCAACGCCGACGCAACCGCCATCGGCATCGGGCGCGGCGCTGTAGATGGCATTGAAGTTGAACGGCAGGCGCGAGGCCAGCAGCTTGCCGTTTTTCCGAAAGCTGTAGGCCAGGCGGTAGATGAGGCGAACCTCGCCGCAGCTCTTGTCGCCCCGCAGCGCGGCGAAGTCGCGACGGTCGAGCCGATTGACGACGCCGACCAGCCGGAAGCGTGCGGCATCGGTCTTCAGCCAGCGCATGTCCATGATGCGGCCGACATTGCCGTCGGTGACCTCGTAGAGCGGCCGCCCACCGGCCTTCATGTCGGCACGCAGTGCCGCAACATCGGAGGCAACCGTTTCGACGATGGCGTGATAGGCCGGCGCCTCGTCGTAGAGCGCCTTCAGACCGTCCTCGCCGTCGACGCCGAAAACGTCGGCGAAGCCGAAACCCTTGGCATCGAGCGCGGCGAGCACCGCCGGATCGTCGATGACAGTAACAGGGCCTTCGGCGCGCGCCGTTGACGCCACGAAGACCGCAAAGAGAGTGGCGAGCAGCAGGGCCAGGGCGCGCCTCACTGAGCCGCCGTGCGCGTGTCGAAGAGTTCGCGCAATACCGGCACCAGCGCCAGCGGCAGATCCTCGGCGATCAGACCTGGTCCGAACCGGCTGCCGGCTTCTGCATGCAACCACACCGCAGCGCAGGTCCCTTCGAAGGGCGGCATGCCTTGTGCCAGCAGAGCGGCGATGATGCCCGACAACACGTCGCCCGAACCGGCTGTGGCCAGCCACGGCGCGCCGTTGGAATTGATCGCCGCTTTCCCATTGGGAGCAGCGATCACCGTGTCGGCGCCCTTGTAGACGATGACGGCATTGGCCCGCGCTGCGGCCGCTCGCGCCTTAGCCAGTTTCGACAGGGTCTTGTCGCCGGCGATATCGGGGAACAACCGGCCGAATTCACCCTCATGCGGTGTTATCACCAACGCTGGAGCGTTCGGCTGACGGGCGGCTTCGAACAGTGCCTGGGGCTGGTGAGCCAGAGAGGTGATGGCGTCGGCATCCAGGACGATCGCATTTGCGTGGCTTGCGGTCGCCGATGCACGCGCACCATCCGCCAAAGCCTTGATCAGCTGCAGGGCGAAATCGCCAACCTTGGGTTTGGGGCCGAGCCCCGGTCCGAACACCAACGCTTCGGGATGGCGCGCCGTCAGAAATTCCTGCACCTCCTCGAGCGAACCCGCTTCTCGCAGCATGATAGAGGTCAGGTGTGTCGCGTTGACCTGCATGGCATTGCCAGGCGATAGCACGGTGACTGCCCCTGCCCCGCTTCTCGCGGCGGCGAGCGCTGACAGTCGCGCCGCGCCCGTGGTGCTGGGGCCGCCTGAAAAAACGCCGACATGGCCGCGCTTGTATTTGTGCGCGTCGACCGCCGGCACGGGAAATTCCTGCAACCACAGGTCCGGCACATTCTCGAAAGTCGAGACAGCGAGCTGGGCGATGATGCCATCGCCGATACCGATATCGGCGAGTACGATTTCACCGCATTGCCCGCGTCCCGGCAGCAGCAGATGGCCGGGCTTTTTCCGTGCGAAGGTGACGGTGACCTCGGCGCGAAACGCCCTGCCCAATATGTCGCCGCTAGCTCCCGAGACCCCCGACGGCAGGTCGACCGCGACCACAGGCAGGCGCAGGGTTGTCACGCTATCGACGGCTTTCGCGACATCGCCGGACAGCGGCTTGGACAGCCCTGCCCCATAGAGCGCGTCGACCACGATCGAGCCGACCTCGGCGTCAAATCCAGACAGCGGCCGCGGCTTGATCGGGCACTCCGCGGCGGCGAGCGCCGCATCGCTTTCCGGTCTTGGCGCTCCGGATGCCCAGATCGTGGTGCCGACGCCGCTGTCGGCCAGTATACGGGCAACGACGTAGCCATCGCCGCCATTGTTGCCGGGCCCGCACAGCACATGGACGTGCTTCGCCGAGGGATAGCGCTTGAGGACCTCGGCCGCGACCGCTTGACCAGCGCGCCGCATCAGTCCGATACCGTCGACTGCACCGGCGGCAATCGTCTGCCGATCCGCCTCGCTCATCTCGGCGGGGACAAGAAGTTCGTTGCTCATGGATTGCCGATCCGCATTCGATCAAGCATTGTCCAATTTTCGATCCGAAGCAAACAAGGGGGAGTTGCCGAGATCTACAGCCACATCGCTGGCACGAGGGCATCGCAGGCACAAAATTGCCTGAGGGGTAGGCGATATGCCTAATTTTTGTGCGGACGCAGGTGCTGGCGCTGTGTAGGCTCCAGCAGCCCATGCCGCTTCCGGTACAGCGAATGACGTGAATTTGCATCCCGGCGCGGCGCGACTTTGAAATCGTATGAGACCGCTTCGAATCCGTCCAATTGGCACAGTTCGTGCTTGATGGAGGCGCAAGCGGGGGCTCACAACCCGTTTTTTTGGCAGTGGAGGCCACTTTTTACATGAAAAAGATCGAAGCGATCATCAAGCCATTCAAGCTGGACGAAGTGAAGGAAGCGCTTCAGGAGGCCGGACTGCAAGGCATCACTGTCACCGAGGCAAAGGGCTTCGGTCGTCAGAAAGGCCATACCGAACTCTACCGCGGCGCCGAATATGTCGTCGACTTCCTGCCGAAGGTGAAGATCGAGGTCGTCCTTGGCGATGATGCGGTCGAAGGTGCGATCGAGGCCATCCGCAAGGCTGCCCAGACCGGCCGTATCGGCGACGGCAAAATCTTCGTTTCCAATATCGAGGAAGTTGTGCGAATCCGCACCGGCGAAACCGGCATGGACGCGGTCTGACCCGACCCGACCATTTTCCTAAAACGTCATCATAAGAAAACGTCATCACACAGGGATACATGACATGACGACAGCCAAAGACATCATGAAGCAGATCAAGGACAACGACGTGAAATTCGTCGACCTGCGCTTCACAGACCCGAAGGGCAAGCTGCAGCACGTGACGATGGATGTCATCGAGGTCGAGGAAGACATGTTCGCCGATGGCGTGATGTTCGACGGTTCGTCGATTGCCGGCTGGAAGGCCATCAACGAGTCCGACATGGTGCTGATGCCCGATCCGGACACCGTCCACATGGACCCGTTCTTCGCTCAGTCGACCATGGTCATCCTGTGCGACATCCTCGACCCGGTTTCAGGTGAATCCTACAACCGCGATCCGCGCGGCACGGCCAAGAAGGCCGAGGCCTACATGAAATCGGAAGGCATCGGCGACACCGTCTTCGTCGGCCCGGAAGCCGAGTTCTTCGTCTTCGACGATGTGAAGTACAAGGCCGACCCCTACAACACCGGCTTCAAGCTCGACTCCACCGAACTGCCGTCGAACGACGACACCGACTATGAGACCGGCAATCTCGGCCACCGTCCGCGCGTCAAGGGCGGCTACTTCCCGGTGCCGCCGATCGACAGCGCGCAGGACATGCGCTCCGAAATGTTGACCGTGCTCGCCGAAATGGGTGTGCGCGTCGAAAAGCACCACCACGAGGTGGCGGCTGCCCAGCACGAACTTGGCATCAAGTTCGACGCCCTGGTGCGCAACGCCGACAAGATGCTGATCTACAAATACGTCGTGCACCAGGTCGCCAACGCCTACGGCAAGACGGCGACCTTCATGCCGAAGCCGATCTTCGGCGACAACGGCTCGGGCATGCACGTCCACATGTCGATCTGGAAGAACGGCAAGCCGACCTTCGCCGGAAATGAATATGCCGGCCTGTCGGAAAGCTGCCTGTTCTACATCGGCGGCATCATCAAGCACGCCAAGGCGATCAACGCCTTCACCAATCCGCTGACCAACTCCTACAAGCGTCTGGTGCCCGGCTACGAAGCGCCGGTGCTGCTCGCCTATTCGGCGCGCAACCGCTCGGCGTCCTGCCGCATCCCGTTCGGCTCGTCGCCGAAGGCCAAGCGCGTCGAGATCCGCTTCCCCGATCCGGGCGCGAACCCCTATCTCGGCTTCGCGGCGCTGCTGATGGCTGGTCTCGACGGCATCAAGAACAAGATCCACCCCGGCCAGCCGATGGACAAGGACCTCTACGACCTGCCGCCGAAGGAGCTGAAGAAGATCCCGACCGTCTGCGGCTCGCTGCGTGAAGCGCTGCAGAGCCTCGACAAAGATCGCGGCTTCCTGAAAGCCGGCGGCGTCTTCGACGACGACCAGATCGATAGCTACATCGAGTTGAAGATGGCCGAAGTGATGCGCTTCGAAATGACCCCGCATCCGGTCGAGTACGACATGTACTACTCAGTCTAAGATCCCGTTCGGATCGTCTTTCAAAGCCCTTGAGGGATTTCTCCTTCAAGGGCTTTTTGCTGTCATGCAACGGGGTCACTACCGGCCCTCGTCCGCCACCCATAGGCAGGCGAAAGCACGTCGGTCGGTGACGTCGGTTCAAGCTCACAAAAATTGGTTGTCTATTGGGCGGAAGACCGATCGGGCTCGAAAAATGAAGCCAGGAGCGAGCGGAGCACTGTCTCAGGCTACAGTGACCGCTCGTCCGGCGCCCCCGCCAATGCCGCCGTTCAAGAAAACCCCGCCCGTCCGAACAGCATTGCGTGACGTAACCCCAAGGCTTGCGAATACGCATGCTCCACCGCGACCTGTCAACGCCGCCAAACGGGCTGTGGATGGCCGATTTCGCTGCATGAACAGATGCTTATGGAAGGGCCGCCGTCACCAATAAGTGCTGGAAAAGGCGGTTTTCCGGGCTTTCCGACAAGCGACCGCTGGAAACGCACACGGCGGTGGCCGGAATTCTTGCGGGATTTGCGCCCGCCTGAATTGCCTGACTTTTTCTGGGTATGTTTTGTCCGGGATGCGATCTGCCGGATAATGGCAAAAAAGAACCCCGGCCTGGGCCGGGGTTCTCGCAAAGAGCAGACCGCCGGAGGGACGTGAATCTACCCTGCAAGCTCGTCGGGACCGTGCAGGTTCCAGTCGTCTGGCCGCCAGGATCAGCAGGTAGTAGACCGCCGCCACGAGCGATCGAGGTCACATGAGTTTCGAAGAAAGAAATTCAATGAAGCGTTGGGTTTTGGCTGGAATGAGGCGGGTCTCCGTCACCGCGTAGATGCTTACTGGCGTGCCTTGCCATTCGGGCAGAATGTGACGAAGGCGCCCAAATGCCAAGTCCTCTGCGGCAATCTTTTCGGGAAGCAGGGCTATGCCGGCGTGGTTGACCGCCAGGGCGCGGATCATACCCATGCTGTTGAGCGTGAAGCGGCCTCGGGCGCTGACGTCCGCTCTCATTTCCCCCCTGTGCAATGTCCATGTCGGTATTCGCAGCATGCAAATACATTCATGCTCCGCTAGCTCCGCTGGCGTCGTCGGCTCACCTTGAGCTTCGATATAGGAATCTGACGCATAAAGGTGGCGCGAATGCCGCCCGATCAGGCGAGCGATCAGACTGGAATCCTCGAGTTCGCCCATTCGGATCGCCACATCGAATGGCTCGGCGACCAGGTCGACACGACGTGGCGTCAGGTCGAATTCGAATGTGATGCCAGGATACTGCTGGGCGAAATCAACGATAATTGGCGTGAGGTAGAGCGTAGCGAAATCGACCGGAAGTGAAACCCGCAGCACCCCCGTCGGCTGCTTGAGCATTGCTCCGAGCTGCTCGTGGGCGAGCCGAGCTTCGTCAACGATGCGCTTGCTGCGCTCATAGTAGAGCTGGCCAGCCTCGGTGAGTTCAATCTTTCGCGTCGTGCGATGCAGCAATCGCAGACCGATTGCCTTCTCCAACTCACTGATGCGCCGCGAAAGCGTCGAGTTCGGCATATCCAGAACCGCTGCCGCTTTTCGGAAGCTCTTGGCTCTGGCTACCTCCACGAACAGCGCCATATCGTTGAGATGGCTCACAAGATTGCTCCATTTATGGAAATGTGATTTCGATTTTGCCAGATTTATCCTGTATTTGGAATGGTGGATAAGGGTCTTCAACGAATGGAGACCTCTCATGAATCAACTTTTCAGTTCGGCGCCTGTCGGACGCTACACGCTCCCCAACCGCCTGGTCATGGCGCCCATGACCCGCAGCCGCGCGGCTTTCGATGGCACGCCCGGCGAACTGGCAGCCGAATATTATGCTCAACGCGCGGGTGTCGGTCTGATCATCACCGAAGGCACTCAGCCCTCGGATGATGGCCAAGGCTATCTCAGCACCCCCGGCATTCACACGCCAGCCCATGTCGCGGGCTGGCAGAAGATCACCGCCGCCGTGCACAACAAGGGCGGTCTCATCTTCATCCAGCTCATGCACACCGGTCGTATGTCGCATCCTGACAATACGCCGCATCGTCGCCAGAGCGTTGCGCCCTCCGCAATTAAACCAGGAACCGGCATGTTCACGCCGACCGGTATGCAGGACATTCCCACGCCTCGGGCGCTAACTATCGCCGAGGTGCAGCAGACCGTAGCCGATTTCCGCAACGCGGCACGCCTGGCGATCGAGGCTGGAGCCGATGGCGTCGAAATTCATGGCGCGAACGCGTACCTCATCCAGCAGTTTTTCGCGCCAAGCGCCAATACACGCACGGACGCATATGGCGGCTCCATCAACAATCGCGCCCGCTTTGCCATCGAGGTCGCAACCGCGATCGCCGAAGAAATTGGCGCGGACCGCACTTCAATCCGCCTGTCTCCCGGCACGAGCATGTGGGGGATCGATGAGGGGGCGGACGGGCCCGATGTCTACCGTTTCCTTGTGGCAGAACTGGAGAAGCTGGGGCTGGCCTATTTGCACATCATGGATCAGGGCAACCAGCCGTTGCTGGCCGACATCCGCAAACTTTGGTCGGGCGCTTTGATCCTCAATCGCCCGGGTCGGGTGCGGGAACAGATTGGCGCTGACGTTGCCTCGGGACTGGCCGATCTTGAGGCCTACGGTCAGATGGTTCTCGCCAATCCAGACTTCGTCGAACGTTTGAAGTCCAACGCCGCGATGAATTCGGCGGTCCAAGCCACGTTCTACGGCGGCACCGCGCTTGGCTATACCGACTATCCCGGGCTGAACGCCTAATCCAAATCCGACGCCAGCGGTCCGATCAATGTCTCCGACCTGACATGGATTGCCCAATTGGAAGTCCTCCCGTGGTGGACTTCCAAGACCTGTCGCCCCATAGCAAGGACAAACTCCATGAACCTCGAACGCGACGCCGCCTCACCTCAAGCGCTTGGCTCTAGCCGGGCACTGCGTCTGCAAGCGTATGGCGGCACTGACAGCTTGAAAGTCGATACGGTTCATACCCCCGAGCCGGGTCCGGATCAGGTCCTGGTCCAGGTCAAAGCCGCTGGCATCAACGGAATGGATTGGAAAGTCCGTGAAGGCTATCTGCGTGAAAGGTTCAATTTAGCGTTGCCCGCCACCCTTGGCATCGAAATGTCGGGCGTCGTGCTCAAGGTCGGCTCGAACGTCAAAGACGTGAACGTGGGAGACAGAGTCATGGCTGCGCTCGGTGGCCTCGGCGCCTATGCCGACCATTTGGTGATAAACGCCGAAAAGCTCGTCAAGACACCTGCAACCTTGTCGGACATCGACGCGGCAGCGGTGCCGGTGGCGGCGATGACGGCATGGCAAGTCCTCCAGGTCGCCGGATTCGACCTTCGGGGGAAACGGGTGCTCATCCACGGCGCGGCTGGTGGGGTAGGCAGCTTCGCTGTTCAATTCGCCAAGGCGGCAGGTGCGGCCGTTTATGCCACAGCCTCGACAAAGAGCGTGGCCCATGTCCAAGTCCTCGGTGCTGACGAAGTGATCGATTACCAAAAGCAGAAGTTCGAGCTTGTTGCGAGCAACATCGATCTCGTTGTCGATCTCGTCGGCGGTCCGGTCGTGGACAAGTCGTGGGCCATCCTGTCGCAAAATGGTATCTTGGTGAGCATCGCTGCAACCGACGTGGTTGCCCGGGCACCGGAAGGCCGCCGGGGCGTTTGGTTCTCGGTCAAGCCCGACACGGCTCGGTTAGCCACCATCGCCCAACAAATCGCCGATGGCTCCCTGCGATCGGTGATCGCTGACGTGGTTGCCTTCGAGGATCTGGCCGAGGCCATCGAGCGCAACCGTACCGGTCACGCGCCCGGAAAGACGGTTGCAGACTTCACCCGCTGATTTTTGGCCTGCTGCCTGCACTTTCTGCACCGAGGCAAACACGTTGGCTGCCGCGTTATCGAATGCGGCAGCCACTTTTAGGCTGCCGTCGCCAACATTCCCATGCGCGAAACGCTGAGGCGTGTACGATCGGCAGATTAGCTTTAGCGGGTTCAAATGCGAACGCGAGGACAGATGGCGAATAAAATTGAACAGGCCAAAGAAGTCGCCGAACGGTTGTCAACTTGGGCAAACGTCAAGACAAGACCGCTGTTCGGTGCCATCGCTCTGTATCGTGGAGACCATGTCTTCGCGATGGTGTGGAAGGGAGCGGTCTATTTCAAAGTAGACGAAAACACCCGAAAAGATTTTGACGCGGCGGGGTCGCACGCCTTGGAATATCAAAGCCAAGGCAAACCCCAAGCTCTCAAGCCCTATATGGAAGCGCCGGCCGATGTTTTGGAAGATGACGAGACATTGGTTCAATGGGCCGAAAAGGCGTATCGCGCCGCGATAAAAAGTCATCGCTGACGGCGATCTCTACCGTTCGCACCCCTTTTCCACCCCATCTCGGTCATTCCGCATTTATGAGTTCACGGCCTAAAGCGGACACCGGGCCATTTCCATCAACTCATAAGCAAAAAGGCCCCGGCGCGAATGCCGGGGCCTTTTTCATTCGAGCCGAAACGCTTACGCGGCGGCCGAAACCTCAGCGCTTTCCGAGACCGAAGCAATCGTTTTCAGGATCTGCGAGGCGATCTGGTAGGGGTCGCCCTGGGAGTTCGGGCGGCGGTCTTCCAGATAGCCCTTGTAGTCGTTGTTGACGAAGGAATGCGGGACGCGGATCGAGGCGCCCCGGTCGGCGATGCCGTAGCTGAACCTGTTCCACGGCGCGGTCTCATGCTTACCGGTCAAGCGCTTGTCGTTGTCCGGTCCGTAGACGGCGATGTGGTCCATCAGGTTCTTGTCGAAGGCTGCCATCAGCGCTTCGAAATAGGCCTTGCCGCCGACTTCGCGCATATAGGCGGTCGAGAAGTTGGCGTGCATGCCCGAGCCGTTCCAGTCGGTGTCGCCGAGCGGCTTGCAGTGGTATTCGATGTCGATGCCGTATTTCTCGGTCAGGCGCTGCATCAGATATCGCGCCATCCACATCTGGTCGGCGGCCTTCTTGGAGCCCTTGCCGAAGATCTGGAATTCCCACTGGCCCTTGGCCACTTCGGCGTTGATGCCTTCATGGTTGATGCCGGCCGCGAGGCAGAGGTCGAGATGTTCCTCAACGATCTGGCGCGCGACGGAGCCGACATTGGAATAGCCGACGCCGGTGTAGTACGGGCCCTGCGGTGCGGGATAGCCGCTTTCGGGGAAGCCGAGCGGGCGGCCGTCCTTGTAGAAGAAATATTCCTGCTCGAAGCCGAACCAGGCACCCTCGTCATCGAGGATGGTAGCGCGCTTGTTGGAGGCGTGCGGCGTGACGCCATCAGGCATCATGACTTCGCACATGACCAGCACGCCGTTGGTGCGGGCGGGATCCGGATAGACCGCAACCGGCTTCAGCACGCAGTCGGAGCTGTGCCCCTCGGCCTGCTGGGTCGAGGAACCGTCGAAGCCCCAGAGCGGCAGCTGCTCGAGCGTCGGGAATTCGGCGAATTCCTTGATCTGCGTCTTGCCGCGAAGGTTGGGGACCGGGGTGTATCCATCGAGCCAAATATACTCGAGCTTGTATTTCGTCATTCTAGCCTCTCGTTGCTTGATCACCGAACCTGGATGACGCCGGCGCGCCGAGCCATCCAGCAGCCCAGCTGCCAAGTCGATAAAATGCAATTCGTGTGCCATTTCCACTGCGCCGGGTGCGTCAAAAATGCCCGTTCATCCCAGCGATGCAGCCGAGCCATCTAAGCATTGCGCCAGGATCGACCAAAGGCAGAATCTGCTTAAATAACAGGCAAACGCTGATCTTTCTTTAGGCATCTTGCCTAAGCGGTTTGCAGGACCTACTTTGATGGAAAGATGAATCGACCAAGGTCCGCAGAAGAAAGGCGACCGACAATGGAAATCACGTCAGCCCGTCCGTCGGCAAAAATCCTGATGTTCCCGGTGGCAGCGCGCATGACTGCCTCAAATTTAGGCGTGAAGGCTAAGTTCGCGGCAGAGCTTGCCTCTTTGCGCGATCATCCGCTCGACCATGGCGAGGCCTGGTACCATGAGGCTGCCATCGCGGAAGCCGAATCGCCTCGCAAGAGCTAGACGTCTCCAGGCCATACAACAGAAAAACCCGGCGCGATTGCTCGCGCCGGGTTTTCCGTTGACCAGTTGAGCTCGCCTACTCCTTGGCGTGCAGGTCGGTGCCGAGCGTATCCTTGACGAAGATCATGCCAATGACCAGCGACATCGCCGCGATTACCACCGGATACCAGAGGCCATAATATATGTCGCCCTTGTAGGCACTCAGCGCGAACACCGTTGCCGGCAGCAGGCCTCCGAACCAGCCATTGCCGATGTGGTAGGGCAGCGACATACCGGTGTAGCGAATGCGGGTCGGGAACATCTCGACCAGGATCGCTGCGATCGGCCCGTAGACCATGGTCACGAACACGACCAGGATGAACAGGATACCGATGGTCATTGGCCAGTTCACTGCCGCCGGGTCGGCGAACATAGCGAACGCGCCGCCACCTGGAATATTGTAGACGGTGACTTCAGGCGCACCCGCTGCTTCATCGGTGGTCAGCAACTTGTCCTTCACGGCCTGGTCGATCGGCACAGTAGCCTTTTCACCGGCGCGGATTGCGGCAGCGTCCAGCTTCAGTTCCGGGTTGGCGGCGACAAACGCGTCGAGCTTCTGGTCCGCAACCTTGATCGCCGCACGCTTCAGCGGATAGCCTCCGTCTTTCAGAGACATGTTGACTGCTTTCACGAAGGCCGCGTCCTTGGCCTTGGCCTGATCGCCAGCAGCGACGGCGTCATAGGATTCCACCGTCTCGTTGCCGATCTTGACCGATGCGGCTGTTCCGGCCGCAGCCGTCGACACCACGTCAAACGGAACCGAGTTCTTGGTCAGGAACGACGTTGCGATGTCACACGAGGTCGTGAACTTCGCCGTGCCGACCGGATTGAACTGGAACCTGCAGTCGCCGGGTGCAGCCGTCACCGTGGCGCGGGTGTTCTGCTGCGCCGTGGCAAGCGCCGGATTCGCAGCCCAGGTCAGTGCCTTGAACAGCGGGAAGGTGCAGACAATCGCCAGAGCAAGACCCGCCATGATGATCGGCTTGCGGCCGATCTTGTCGGAGAGCCAGCCGAAGACGACGAAGAAGATTGAACCGACCGCCAGTGCGATGGCGATCATGATGTTTACCGACTGCGCGTCGACCTTGAGCACGTTGGTAAGAAAGAACAGCGCATAGAACTGGCCGTTGTACCAGACCACGGCCTGGCCGGCGGTGAGGCCGAGCAGCGCCAGCAGGGCAATCTTGGCATTCTTCCATTGGCCGAAGGCTTCCGTGAGCGGCGCCTTGGAGCCCTTCCCCTCATCCTTCATGCGCTGGAAAGTCGGCGATTCGGAGAGCGAGAGCCGGATCCAGATCGAGATGCCGAGCAGCAGGAAGGAGACGATGAACGGAATACGCCAGCCCCAGGCAGCATAGGTTTCCTTGCTCAATGAAGCCTGTACGATCAGGATCACAATCAGCGACAGGAACAGGCCGAGCGTCGCCGTCGTCTGGATCCACGACGTATAATAACCGCGCCGGTTATCCGGCGCGTGCTCGGCGACATAAGTGGCCGCGCCGCCATATTCGCCGCCCAGCGCCAGGCCCTGCAGCATGCGCAGGATGATCAGGATCACGGGGGCTGCGATGCCCAAAGTCGCATATCCAGGCAGCAAGCCGACGAGGAAGGTCGACAGGCCCATGATCGTCATGGTGACAAGGAACGTATATTTACGGCCGACAAGGTCGCCGATGCGGCCGAACAGCAGTGCGCCGAACGGGCGAACCAGGAAGCCGGCGGCGAAAGCCAGCAGCGCGAAGATATTGCGCGTCGCTTCCGGAATGGTCGGACTGAAAAACGTCGAGCCGATGAACACCGCGAGCGAGCCGTAGAGATAGAAATCGTACCATTCGAAAACGGTGCCGAGCGAGGAAGCGAAGATGACCTTCTTCTCTTCCCGCGTCATGCCGCGGCTCGTTCCGCCGGCGGTCGATGCCATTGCCATTGAGTTATCCTCCCGTGTGAACCCTTGTCCTCGATGCTGCGCGTCAATGTCCGCGTTCTCCTCCGAACGCGGACTCAAGCACCGCAATCATGGAAAAAATGACAGAAAGCGCTCGCCAAAGGCAGCGCGTCTTTGGGATTATGACTTTGGTATTAGGTGCGCTGCGGGATGAAGCCGAACGAGCGGTGGAACCGTCAGCCCTTGAGCGCTTCGAGCAGGCTGGCGGCAGCCATCATGTCGCGCTTGCGGGCCGCGCGGCGCGCGACTGCCTCCGCATCCTGCCCCCAATGCTCGATCTGCCAGTCCTCGTCGACATGGCCGGCAGCCCAGGCGCCCTCGGCGTCGAGCTCGCCGAAATCGACAGCCAGCGCCAGCAGCGCGGAGCCGGTCAGCGAGGTCATCACATGGATGGCGGCGAGCCGCAGCGGTTCGGCGCGCTGGGCAAGATGGATGCCCAGCACGGCGATAGTTTCGCGCGGCTGCTCGACGTGGATGATGCCTTCGGCGAGATTGAACCTTGCGCCGAGGCTGCCGCGCGCCCAATCGAGGACCGGGTCCCAATGCTCGTTCTGCCGTTCCACCAGCCCTTGCGGCGCCTCGGCGCGGTAGCAGAGCAGATCGGACGAGGCAAAGCGCAGGATGTCTTCCAGCACCGCCTGCGGATCGCTGGCGACGCCGTCGATGGCGGTGTTGACGAGGCGCATCACCGGCATCGTCACCGGATCGATGGTCTCGCCCTGGGCGGCGAACTCGTCGGCGACGAGCGCAGCCGCGGCCTCGGTCGGCAGCGCCAGCAGCGCCTTGCCCGGCGTGCGCACCGGCTTGCCGTCGAGATGCACTGCAAAGCCGCCTTCCACCGGCGCGACCGAGACGGTCTTGTAGAAGCGCTTCGGCAGAGGTGTCTTCATCTGGATCTGGGCGCGGCGCATCGGATCCGGGTCGGAAAGATGCTTGCCCGCTTCGAGGTCGTTGAGGATATCACGCATAGAAGGTCTCTCTCACACCGGCACGATCTTGCGCGCCGGCCGGTTGACGATGATCAGGCCGGCGGCAATCAAGCCAAGTGCCAGGAAAATGCGCATGGTCAGCGGCTCATTCAAGAACATGGCGCCGCACAAAACGCCGAAAACCGGCGACAGGAAGGTAAAACTGGACAGGCCTGACGCCGGATAGCGCCGCAGCAGCCAGAACCACAGCACATAGGTGAAGGCGACGATGTAGAACGCCTGGAACAGCAGAGCCAAAGTCGGCAGCACGGTCGGGTCGCGAACGGGCGGCCCGGCGAGAGGCAGCACCAATATGCCAACGATTGCAGCACCGGCGAGCTGATAGAGCAAGAGCTTTTCAGCACTCGCCTCGACCAGCTTCGACCGCTTAATGAGGATGTTGGTCAAAGCCCAGAAAAATCCGGAGCCGAGGCTCAGGAGATCGCCGAACAGCATATCCCCGCCACCGCCAAGCTTATCGGAAAACACCGCGGCAAGGCCGGCAAAAGCCAGTAGCAGGCCGAGGAACTTGCGCAGGGTGATCTGTTCGCCGAGCAGGAAATGGCCGCCGAGCAGCATCCAGAACGGCATCGTGTTGACCAGCAGCGTGTTGCGGGCGACGGTCGTATGCTCCAGGCCGACATAGAGGCAGAGGAACTCGATGCCGAAAAGCGCGCCCACGGCTATGCCCGCGCGCAATGTCCCGTCGCGCGTGAAAAGCGCGATGCCGCGCCACCGACACCAGGCGAAGACACACAACCCGCCGATGATCGAGCGCGCGATCGACAGGAAGACCGGGTCGTAGCCGGCGTAGGAGATCTTGGCGGCGACATAGTTCAACCCCCAGGAAAAGGTCAGGCCCACCATGATGGCGGCGGCGGCCATGTCGACCGTGTCGCGGCGATCGAGCGCGTCGGTTGCGCCGCTCAAAGTCAATCCTCCGCGCTGGCGTCGTCGAAGCCGATCAGGTTCCAGCTCTGGCGCATATGCGGCGGCATTGGCGCGGTGACATCGATGACGCCCTTGTCGGGATGCGGAATGATGATGCGGCGCGCATGCAGATGCAGGCGGTTTTGAATGCCGCCTGGAAAATCCCAGTTGGTATCGGCCTCGAAATATTTCGGATCGCCCAGGATCGGGCAGCCGATGTAAGCGGCATGGACGCGAAGCTGGTGGGTACGGCCGGTATAGGGCTCCATTTCCAGCCAGGTCATCGTCTGCGCTGCCTGTTCGATGATGCGGTAATAGGAAACGGCGTGGTCGGCCCCCTTCTCACCATGCGCGGCGACGCGGACGCGGTCACCGTCAGGCGTCGGCTCCTTGATCAGCCAGGTCGAGATCTTGTCCTCGCGCTTGGGCGGCACGCCCTTGACCAGCGCCCAGTACGTCTTCTTGGTCTCACGGGCGCGAAACGCTTCCGCGAGTTTCATGGCGGCAAGCCGGGTGCGGGCGACCACTAGGACACCCGAGGTGTCGCGGTCGAGCCGATGCACCAGGCGCGGCTTCTCGCCCTTCTGGTTGCGCCAGGCTTCCAGCATGTCGTCGACATTGCGGGTGACGCCGGAGCCACCCTGCACGGCAAGGCCTGCCGGCTTGTTGAAGACGAAGACCTTGGGGTCCTCATGGATCAGCATTTTCGCCAGGACATCGGCATCGCCCTGGTTGCGGATCGAGTGACCGGTCAGCGCGCTCTCGCCCTTCCTGTCCACCTCGAGCGGCGGGACGCGCACCATCTGGCCGGGCTCGACACGCGTATCGGCCTTGACCCGGCCGCCATCGACGCGGATCTGGCCGGAGCGCAGCAGCTTCTGCAGATGGCCGAAACCAAGGCCCGGGAAATGGGTCTTGAACCAGCGATCGAGCCGCATGCCCGCCTCGCCGGCCTCCACCGTGATCTGTTCAACGCCTGCCATATCTTTTCGCTTATCCGTTTCCCGGCAGGGCTCGGCCCTGCTCTCGGCGCGGCAATAGCATTATGAAACGGTTCTTGCGAGCCAAAGTCCCAGAAACAGGGCGATAATGGCGCCAATGACGCTGGCAAGCGCGTAACCAAACGCCGGCAGCGTGGCTCCTCGCTCCCACAGCGTCGCGAAATCGAGCGAGAACGCGGAGAAAGTGGTGAAGCCGCCCAGAATACCGGTGGCGACGAACAGCCTAAGTTCGTTCGATCCGCCGCGGCGCGCCAGGATGGCGATGAACAGCCCCATGGCGAAGGAGCCGACGATGTTGATGGCCATTGTGCCCCAGGGATAGTTGGGGCCGACAAGGCGCAGCGCGCCTGTGTTGGTGAGGTGACGAATACCGGCGCCGATGCCGCCACCGACCATAACGAGAAGCAGATTCAACATGATCGGTACTGTCCCCGGGCTATTTAAATGCAGCCGGTGCCGCCAGCTGCATTGAGCAGTTGCCCTGCTCAGGTCGTCTCGGTCTTCTTCGCCTTGGTCGAACCGATCATCTTCCAGTTCTTGTAGAACATGGAATTGATGCGCTCGACGCTCACCGAGACGATGGCGAGCATGGCCGCGATCAGGCCGGGAACAGGGGACGGACGGATGATGTCCATGAACACGCAGTAGCGGCGGCCGTCATACTCGTTGACCGAGCGATGCAGCAGCGTGTCGTCGAAGATGAACAGTGGATTGTCGTACCAGTAATTCTTGACGTTGCCGCACTCGACGAAAATCTCCGATTTCACCGGGATCAGATTGTAGAGAATGCGCAGGCTGAGCCGCAGTGGGCCGAAGTGCCAGGAGGTCGATTCGCGCTTGCTGAAGACGGAAACGGCGATGGTCTTGATGTATTTGAAATCCTTGTTGAACTCGGCGACGTTGTCGATTTTGTGCTTGCCGTACCACTGGTAGACATACATGCCGCGCCGGCCGGCGCCGAAATTGGCGTCGATGTCGGCGATGATCTCGTCCTTGCGCGCCTTGAAGATGTCCAGGACCTCATTGACCTCGCGCTGATAGTCGGCGGGAAACTGCTCCAGCTTCCAGACGCCCGGATTTCTGTAGCACAGCAGGTCGACCAGCAGATTGAACGGCGAAAGCAGCCAGGTGAACAGGCCGTTGCCGAGGAAGTAACCGCTGAACAGCGATAAATCCTTGCGGTCGTTGCGCAGCACGTCGATGAGGCCGCAAACGATGAAGATCGTTGTCAGGATGGGAATGAAATAAAAGCCAAGGGCGAGAAGCGGGATGGCAATAGCGAATTTGCGAAGGGATTTGCGAAGGGTTTTTGTCATTTTTCCACGCGCGAAGCGCAATCCTGTTGCGAATGAGGTGCCCAAATCACGGCAACGACCACCGCCCGGTCGTGCGCCTTGATAAGGTTTTTTGGGTCACCACACAACGGCCGTGGTATCGCGGCCGGCTGGCTGCCTGATGAAGCCTGCCGGTATCAGGTCAATGCACTGCCGGCAGGCCAAGCTCGTCCCATTTTTCCCTGGGAACCAGGCGGAAATGCCCCAGGGCAAAGCCTCGTTTCGGAGCGTGACGACGACCGGGTCACGCAAGCCTGCTATTCCCGCTCTTTGCGCAGCTTCGCCCAATAATCGAGCCGCTTCCTGATATCGCGCTCGAAGCCGCGCTCGGGCGGATCATAGAAGGTCTGGCGGCCCATCTTCTCCGGAAAATAGTCCTGCCCCGAAAAGGCATCCGGCTCGTCATGGTCGTAACGATAGCCGGCGCCGTAGTCCTCCTCTTTCATCAGCTTGGTCGGCGCATTGAGGATGTGCTTGGGCGGCAGCAGCGAGCCGTGTTCTTTCGCGGCCCGCGTGGCAGCCTTGAATGCGGTGTAGACGGCGTTGGATTTGGGCGCGGTGGCGAGATAGACCGTGGCCTCGGCAAAGGCGAGCTCGCCCTCGGGCGAGCCCAGATAGTCGTAAGCGTCCTTGGCGGCATTGGCGACGACCAGCGCCTGCGGATCGGCAAGGCCGATGTCTTCCATGGCCATGCGCACTAGCCGCCGGCCGAGATAGAGCGGATCCTCGCCGGCATCGAACATGCGCGCAAGATAATAGAGAGCTGCATCGGGGTCCGAGCCACGCACCGATTTGTGCAGCGCCGAGATCAGATTGTAATGGCCGTCCTGGCCCTTGTCGTAAATCGGCGCACGGCGCTGGACGATGCGTTGCAAGCCCTCGGGATCGAAGACCTCGCCGGGCTTTGCCGCCCGCCAGACCTCTTCGGCGAGCGTCAGCGACGCGCGGCCGTCGCCATCGCTCATGCGGATGAGCATCGTTCGTGCTTCGTCGTCGAGCGGCAGCGCCCTGCCCTCGGTTTCCTCGGCCCGCGCCATCAGCTTGGCGATGCTCTCCTCGCCCAATGAATGGAAGACCAGAACGCGCGCGCGCGACAGCAGAGCGGCATTCAGCTCGAAGGACGGGTTTTCGGTTGTGGCTCCGACGAGCACGACCGTGCCGTCCTCCATGACAGGGAGGAAACTGTCCTGCTGGGCGCGGTTGAAGCGATGGATCTCGTCGACGAACAGCAAGGTCTGGCGGCCGTTGGCACGGCGCAGCTTGGCTGCTTCGAACACCTTTTTCAGATCGGCGACGCCGGAAAAGACCGCCGATATCTGCTCGAAGGCCAAGCTGGTCTCGCCGGCCAGCAATCGCGCCACCGTGGTCTTGCCGGTGCCCGGCGGCCCCCAGAAGATCATCGAGCCGAGCGAGCCGGACCCGATCAGCCGGGTCAGCGCGCCGTCGGGGCCGGTCAGATGTTCCTGGCCGACGACTTCGCCAAGGTTTCTCGGCCGCAGCCTGTCGGCCAGCGGCCGCCCGGGCGACGCCTTTTCCGGTTCATCGACGCTGAACAGATCGGCCATGCACTTCTTTTTCGCTGGAGCATGAGCCCGAAGGGACCTGCTCTAATAACGCAACACCTGACGCAGTATCTGCCCGCCGCGCTCGACGGTAAAGCGCCACCAGCGCGTATCCGTCTTGGCCGCCAGCTCCAAGGTAGCCGCGGTATCGATGGTGGTGCCGTTCACTTCGCGCACGATGTCGCCCGGCTGGAAACCGAAATCGGCGGCCGGCGAATCGCGGTTGATGTCGACCACGGTGACGCCCTTCATATCTGTGCGCAGGCCAAGCCGCTGGGCGAGCCGGGGCGACAGTTCCGCGACCTTGGCGCCTGAGAACGGGCTGCGGCCATGCAGGGTCACTTCGGCAGCCTTCATGCCTTCCGGAGCGCGCTCCAGCGCGATGTCCATCGCCGCCTGCTGACCCTTGGTCAGAACCGCGAAATTGGCGGTGGTGCCGATCGACAGCGTCGCCATCCGGTAGTCCAGCGCCTCGATGCTCTCGACCGGTTTACCGTTGAGCTGCAGCACGACGTCGCCGGGCTTGAGCCCCGCCTTGGCGGCCGGTCCGGTCGCCTCGACGGACGAGACCAGTGCACCGGTCGGCTTCTCCATGCCGAGCGATTCGGCAATCTGCGGCGTCACCGCTTCGAACTCGGCGCCGACATAGGGCCGCTCGAAGAAGTCGAGCCCGGCCTTGGCGGCGTCGGCAAAGGCGCGAACCATGTTCGAGGGAATGGCGAAGCCAATGCCGATCGAACCACCACCGCGGCTGTAGATGGCCGTGTTGATGCCGACCAGCTGGCCGCCCATGTTGATCAGCGCGCCGCCGGAATTGCCGGGGTTGATGGCAGCGTCGGTCTGGATGAAGAAACTGGAATCCGACACGCCGATATGGCTGCGGGCAAGCGCCGAGACGATGCCGCTGGTGGTAGTCTGGCCGACGCCGAAGGGATTGCCGATGGCCAGCAGCAGATCGCCGACCTCGAGCGCGTCGGAATCGCCAATGGCAATCACCGGAAACGGCTTGTCCGAGGTGATCTTGAGCACGGCAAGATCGAACGTCTCGTCCTTCAGCAGCACCTTGCTGTCGAATTCACGCCCGTCCGCGGTCGCCACCTTGACCTGATCGGCATCCTTGATGACGTGGTAATTGGTGACCACGACGCCGGTCGGATCGACCAGCACGCCGGAGCCGAGCGACGACTGCGCACGTGGCTGCGAGCGGCCGAAGAATTCCTCGAAGAACGGATCGCCGTCGAAAGGCGACGTCACCTTGGCGGTCTGCGAGGCATAGACATTGACCACGGCCGGCGCCGTCTGCTTGACCAGCGGCGCAAACGACAGTTGTACTTCCTCGCGGCCGAACGGCACGCGCTTGTCGGGACCGGAGGTGGCGTTCTCGCCTTCGACCCCGTGCAACAGGTCGGTCAGCACGTCGGACAGGCCGGGATCGGTCTTGGTCTCCTCGGCCAATGCCTGCCTGACCACCGGTGCGGCCGCAAACGCCATCATGGCGAAGAGCAGAACAAGGGACAGTCGGTTGGCGCGCATTCACGAATCCTCCAAGGCGAGTTCGGGGGCATTGTCCCGACGATTGTGCAAAATGAAAGGCTAAGCCGCCGAAATCCGATTATTTTGGGCAGAGACCCCCGGTTTCGGCCGCGAGATCGGCTTTGAGCGCCCGCTATTGCTTCCCAGAAAACCAAAAAGGGGCCCGAAGGCCCCTTTGAAATCATTTGGAAAAACCGAGCCTTATGCGGCTGCGGCGTCCGCTTCGGTGCCTTCGGCTTCGATGCGGGCGCGGTCGCCGGCGCCCTTGGCCGAAATGTCGCGATCGACGAACTCGATGACGGCCATGGCGGCATTGTCACCGTGGCGGAAGCCCGCCTTCATGATGCGCAGATAGCCGCCATTGCGGGTGGCGTAGCGCGGGGCGATGGTGTCGAACAGGCGCTTGACGACGCCCTCATTGCCGATCTGCGCGATCACCTGGCGGCGGGCGTGCAGGTCGCCGCGCTTGCCGAGCGTCACCAGCTTCTCGACGATCGGACGCAAATCCTTCGCCTTCGGCAGGGTGGTGACGATCTGCTCATGCTCGAGCAGCGACACGGCGAGGTTGGCGAACATCGACTTGCGATGGCTAATGCTTCGGGCGAAGCGACGGCCTTTGAAACCGTGGCGCATGGCTCTTTTCCTTCTTCAGTTGTTCAGGAGGCCGAGGCCCCTGATGGTTTTCCGCATGACCGTCGGATCGAGCGGCCCACGCCGCCGATCCTTGGAATTCATGCTCAATATTGATCTTCGTAACGCTTGGCGAGGTCTTCGATGTTTTCCGGCGGCCAATCCGGCACTTCCATGCCGAGGTGCAGGCCCATCGCCGCCAGGACTTCCTTGATCTCGTTCAGCGACTTGCGGCCGAAGTTCGGAGTGCGCAGCATCTCGGCTTCCGTCTTCTGGATCAGGTCGCCGATATAGACGATGTTGTCGTTCTTCAGGCAGTTGGCCGAACGCACCGAAAGCTCGAGCTCGTCGACCTTCTTGAGCAGCGCCGGGTTGAAGGCGAGCTCGGTGACGGCCTCGGTGGCGACTTCCTTCTGCGGCTCGTCGAAGTTGACGAACAGGCCAAGCTGGTCCTGCAGGATGCGGGCGGCGAAAGCCACCGCGTCCTCGCCGGTGATCGAACCGTCGGTCTCGATGGTCATGGTCAGCTTGTCATAGTCGAGAACCTGGCCCTCGCGGGTGTTCTCGACCTTGTACGAAACCTTCTTGACCGGCGAATAGAGGCTGTCGACCGGGATGAGGCCGATCGGCGCGTCTTCGGCGCGGTTGCGGTCGGCCGGCACGTAACCCTTGCCGGTGTCGACGGTGAATTCCATGCGGATTTCAGCGCCCTCGTCCAGCGTGCAGATGACGTGGTCGGGGTTGAGGATCTCGACGTCGCCAACCGTCTGGATGTCGCCGGCGAGAACCGCACCAGGTCCCTGCTTGCGAACGACCATGCGCTTGGGGCCGTCGCCTTCCATGCGGATGGCGATTTCCTTGATGTTCAAGACGATGTCGGTCACGTCCTCGCGCACACCGGCGATGGACGAGAATTCATGCAGAACACCGTCGATCTGCACGGCGGTAACAGCCGCACCGCGCAGCGAAGACAAAAGCACGCGACGCAGCGCGTTGCCCAGCGTCAGGCCAAAGCCACGCTCGAGCGGCTCGGCGACCAGCGTGGTCAGCGTCTTCTTCTTCGACGAGAACTCGATCTTGTTCGGCTTGATCAGTTCCTGCCAATTTTTCTGGATCATGATGCTTTCCTTCCGTTGACCCGCCACCATCCAATCGTGGCGGGCGACCTGGAATGCCGTGGAGGAGCGCCCCAAGGGCGCTCGCGCGACGTTCGGTAAATTGCTTAGACGCGACGCTTCTTGCGCGGGCGGCAGCCATTGTGCGGGATCGGCGTCACATCACGGATCGAGGTGATGGTGAAGCCGGCCGCCTGCAGGGCGCGCAGTGCCGATTCACGACCGGAGCCGGGTCCGCAGACCTCGACTTCGAGCATGCGCATGCCGTGTTCCTGGGCCTTCTTGGCAACGTCTTCGGCAGCCATCTGGGCAGCGAACGGGGTCGACTTGCGCGAACCCTTGAAGCCCTGGGCACCGGCCGACGACCAGGCAATCGAATTGCCCTGCGCGTCGGTGATGGTGATCATCGTGTTGTTGAAGGTCGAATTGACGTGGGCAACGCCCGACGAGATGTTCTTGCGTTCGCGACGGCGAACACGAGCGGCTTCCTTGGCCATGATAGTCCTTTCAGTTGATCTCTACACCGCCGTAATGCCAGCGGCTCCACCTTCGTAAGGGAGTAGGGAAATAGGGCAGTAAGGGAGTAGGGGAAAAGTGCGACCCGATTGCGGGCATTCCCTACTGCCTTACTCCCCTACTCCCCTATTCCCCTAAAAAATTACTTCTTTTTGCCGGCGATCGACTTGGCCGGGCCCTTGCGGGTGCGCGCATTGGTATGCGTGCGCTGGCCGCGGACCGGCAGCGAGCGGCGGTGACGCAGGCCGCGGTAGCAGCCGAGGTCCATGAGCCGCTTGATGTTCATCGAGACTTCGCGGCGCAGGTCACCCTCGACCTGATAATCGCGATCGATCGCCTCGCGGATCTGCAGCACTTCCGCGTCGGTGAGCTGGTTGACGCGACGCTCGGCCGGGATGCCGACCTTGTCGACGATCTCCTGGGCGAACTTCTTGCCAATGCCGTGAATGTACTGAAGCGCAATGACGACGCGCTTGTTGGTCGGAATGTTGACGCCGGCTATACGAGCCATATTCTTCTCTTCTCCATGTGGGCCGGCCAACCTTCTAAAAAGGCAGGCCCGGCGCTAAGTTGCCCCGCGTCCGGTGGAGGCCGGCCCATGCGGGAGTTTCCAGTTCAAAGCGGCTGCCTTGCCCTTGCGGACAAGCAAAGCCAATACCTGATAGGAAGACGGGCCGCCATACCGCAGCGAACCGCTTCCGTCAAGTGCAATCGTTAATTTCCCCGCGCTGCGTCCTTGAGCACCGCTTCGATCTGCTCCGTCACGGCATCGATATCGGCCATGCCGTCGACACTCCGGAGCTTGCCCTTGGCGTAGTAGTAGCCAATCAGCGGCGACGTCTTCTTGTAGTACTCTCGCAGACGCTCCTCGAACACGGCCGGATTGTCGTCCTTGCGAACGGGCAGACCGGCGGCCTGCGCCTCGTCAGCGCGCTTGACTATCCGGCCGACAAGCGCCTTGTCGTCGACGACAAGTTCGACGACGGCGTCGAGGCCCTGGGAGCGATCCGAAAGCATCTGCTCAACCGCGTCCGCCTGCACCAGGGTCCGCGGATATCCGTCGAGGATGAACCCGTTGGCACAGTCGGCCTGATCGATACGCTCGGCGACGATCGCGTTGACGATGGCGTCGGACACCAGCTCACCGGCATCCATCACCGCCTTGGCCCGCTTGCCGACTTCGGTGCCAGCCTGGACGGCAGCACGCAACATGTCGCCCGTCGAAAGCTGGGGTATGCCGTGTTTTTCTACCAGTCTTTGTGCTTGTGTCCCCTTGCCCGCTCCTGGCGGCCCAAGCAATATCAACCTCATCTGGCTTTCTTCCCCCCGCGCAGCTTCGACTTCTTGATCAGGCCTTCATACTGGTGCGCAATCAGGTGACCCTGAATCTGCGCAACCGTATCGAGCGTGACACTGACCACGATCAGAAGCGATGTGCCACCAAGGTAGAATGGCACGCCAGTCGCCGAGATCAGGAACTCCGGCAGCAGGCACACCAGCACCAGATAGATGGCGCCGACGACGGTGATGCGGGTGAGAACGTAATCGATATAATCGGCTGTGCGCTCGCCCGGACGATAGCCCGGGATGAAGCCCGAATGCTTCTTGAGCTGGTCGGCTGTGTCCTTCGGGTTGAAGACAATCGCAGTGTAGAAGAAGGCGAAGAACACGATCATCGCCGCATAGAACAGCATGTAGAGCGGCTGGCCATGGCCGAGCGAGGCGAGCACGGTGCTAGCCCAGGCCGGCATGTTGGTCGTCTGCGAGAAGCCGGCGACGGTGGCCGGCAGCAGCAGCAGCGACGAGGCGAAGATCGGCGGAATGACGCCCGACGTGTTGAGCTTCAGCGGCAGATGCGAGGTATCGCCCTGGAACATGCGGTTGCCGACCTGGCGCTTCGGATACTGGATCAGCAAGCGGCGCTGGGCGCGCTCGAAGAACACGATCAAGGCGATGACGACGATGGCGAGCACGATGATCGCCAGGATCAGGCCGGTCGACAGCGCGCCGGTGCGGCCAAGCTCCAGCGTGCCGGAGATGGCGTGCGGCAGGCCGGCGACGATGCCGGAGAAGATGATCAGCGAAATGCCGTTGCCGATGCCGCGGGCGGTGATCTGCTCGCCGAGCCACATCAGGAACATCGTGCCGCCGACCAGCGTCACGACGGTCGAGATACGGAAGAACATGCCGGGATCGCTGACGATGCCGTTGCCGCCTTCCAGACCGACCGAAATGCCATAGGCCTGAACCAGCGCAAGCAGCACGGTGCCGTAGCGCGTGTATTGGTTGATGACCTTGCGGCCCTGTTCGCCTTCCTTCTTCAGCGCTTCCAGCGACGGGATGACCGAAGTCATCAGCTGCATGATGATGGAGGCGGAGATGTAAGGCATGATGCCGAGCGCAAAGATCGCCATGCGCTGTACGGCGCCACCGGCGAACATGTTGAACATGCCCAGCACGCCCTTGCTCTGCGAGGAGAAGGCCTGGGCGAAGGCGTCGGGATTGATGCCGGGAAGCGGAATATAGGTGCCGAGGCGATAGACGAGCAGCGCGCCGATCGTGAACCAGATGCGTTTCTTCAGATCCTCCGCTTTGGCGAAGGCCGAGAAATTCAGATTCGAGGCTAATTGTTCAGCAGCCGAAGCCATGCCTGATTCTCCGCTTGGTAACGCTTGATGGCCCTGAGGTCAGGCGGTGCGTTTCACCGAAGCTCACGAGATAAGCTCCGGGCTCTAAACATGCAAGCGGCCGCGTCGACGCGGCCGCCTAAATTGCGCAGATCAAAGTGCAATCGTGAGCAAAAAATGGATCCCACTCTTGCCGATCGCGCTTCAAATTGCCGTTACTCAGCAGCTGCCTTTTCCGGCAGTTTGACCGAGCCACCAGCCTTTTCGATCTTCTCGATCGCGGCCTTGGAGGCGCCGGCAACGTCAAAGGCGAGCTTGGCCTTGATCTCGCCGTCCGAGAGGATGCGCACGCCGTCCTTGACGCGGCGGATAACGCCGGCGGCAACCAGCGATTCAGCCGTCACGGTTGCCTTGGCGTCGAGCTTCTTGGCGTCGATGGCCACCTGGATG
>NZ_JAMYSA010000071.1:0-33376 GCF_040321735.1 Mesorhizobium sp. M0293 | reverse complement strand
TCCTTGACCTGGGCGGTGGCGGCGACGTCGGCGAGCTGGATAGGCCCGGCGGTGGCGTGTGCTGCGGACAACCTCAGATCGAGGTTGATCTTGTCGGCGAAACTACTGTCGACTTCGCTAGGCCCCACCGCGCCGGTGGGCGCCAGCGGCGTGAAGGCCGACAGGAACGCTCTGAGGTCGAGCGTGTCGAAGGCGAGTGTGCCGGAGATCACCGGCTGAGCTTCGCCAAGCGACAGGTCCAGCGCTCCCATTCCCGGATTGTTGTCCAGCGCAATGGCGGTGTTGTCGAATTTGACGCGCCCGGCCGTTGCCGTGACCTTGCTCGAAATGCTGACCGAGCCGATCGCAGCACCCGGCGCGATGCCGGCCTGCAACCATTCCAGCACGCGGCGTAGCGAGGGCGCCGAAAATTTCGCCTGACCGTCGAAATAGCTGTTTTCGGACATGCTGGCCGTGCCGTCGAAAGAGAAGGTGGCGGGGGGCGCCTTGAACGACAGGGAAAGCGGCGCCAAGCCGCCAGCAAAAAGCACCAGCGGCTTCTCCGATGCGGCGTCCACGGCCACACTTTCGCCGCGCCAGATCCCGGTCGCCGATAGCGTTGCATTGCTGTTCATCGCCGCCCAGGTCGCCTGTCCGCTCAGGCTGCTCAGAATCTCGACGTCCTTACCGTTGACCGAAGCCACCATGCGGCCGTCGCGAAACTCCACCGTGCCGAAAGTATCGGTCGGCAGCTTGTCGAGATTCGGCTTTGCGGGGTCGGCATTGACGACGCCCCGGGCCGTGTCGATGGAACGCGTGATGCGCCCACCGGTTGGGACGGCGGGCAGGAAAAGGCCGGTTGGCGTGCGCTGAACCCGGATCGTCGGCCGCACCAGCCGCGCCGTCGAAAACACCACGTCGCCGCGCAAGGCCGCCATGGCGGAAAGGTCGACCTCGACCCGTTCGGCCTCGACGACCGGCGGCGTCTCGGTGTCGGTCCATTGCGAAAGCGTCACATCGGTCAGGATCGCCCGGAATGTCGGCCAGACCTCGATGCGCGGCGAGCCTTCGATGGCGACCCGGAAGCCGCTCCACGCACTCATTTCCCAGGCGATGCGGTCGCGCACGATACGGGTGGAGGCGATCAGCGGCAGGGTGGCAACCACCAGCGCGATGACGATCACGGCAGCGCCGATCGCCCATATTCCGCGCCGGATCAAAGATGATGGCATATCGCCCCGTATGCTTCCATTCCGACAAAGATCGCTCGATGGGTGTAACCCAGTCGTCACCACGACTTCCAGTCGTCACTACGACTTAGGGCCGACGCATTTCAAGTCTTTATGGCCCGGCGATGGCATTTGCGCACATCTGGCCGCATCGGCCGAACAAAATCTTGCTCTGCTGCGCTGCGATATGCATAAGCGAGGCGACCGTGGAGGAACGATCATGGCTGCCGAAGTACCGCTCTGGACCCCGACGCAAGACCAGATTGATGCAGCACCCTTGACCGCCTTCACCAGGGTCGCCGAAGTGAAAGCCGGCGTGGCGTTTTCTTCGTATTCGCAGCTTCACGGCTGGTCGGTCGAGGACCGCGAAGGGTTCTGGAGCCTGGTCTGGGATTTCTGCGGCATCGTCGGCGACAAGGGCACTAATGGGGGCGAGCCTGCGCTGGTCGATGGCGACAGAATGCCCGGCGCATCGTTCTTCCCCGAGGCTACACTGAATTTTGCCGAGAACTTGCTGAAGAAGACCGGCGCCAGTGAGGCAATCGTGTTTCGCGGCGAGGATAAGGTCGAGCGCCGGCTGTCCTGGAACGAGTTGCATGCGCTGACTTCACGGCTGCAGCAGCTTTTTCTGTCGCTCAAGGTGAAGAAGGGCGACCGCATTGCCGCGATGATGCCCAACATGCCGGAAACCGTTGCCGCCATGCTGGCTGCCGCCTCGATCGGCGCGGTCTGGTCGTCCTGCTCTCCCGATTTCGGCGAGCAGGGCGTGCTCGACCGCTTCGGCCAGATCGAGCCCGTCGTCTTCATCGCGCCCGATGGCTATTGGTACAATGGCAAGGCGATCGAGGTTGCCGACAAGATCGCCGCGGTCGCGGCCAAGCTCTCGACCGTCCGCAAGATACTGGTCGTCGACTATCTCGGCACGTCGAGCGATGTCGCCGGTACCATCGACAAGGCGGTGGCGCTGGAGGAGGCGCTGTCGCCCTTTGCCGTCAAACCCGTCAGCTTCGAGCGGCTGCCGTTTTCGCATCCGCTCTACATCCTGTTTTCGTCTGGAACGACCGGCATTCCCAAATGCATCGTCCATTCGGCCGGCGGCACGCTGATCCAGCATGTCAAGGAACACCGGCTGCATGCAGGGCTGATCGAGGGCGACCGCTTCTTCTATTTCACCACCTGCGGCTGGATGATGTGGAACTGGCTGGTGTCGGGGCTCGCTTCGGGTGCCACGCTGCTGCTCTATGACGGCTCTCCCTTCTACCCCGACGGCAATGTGCTGTTCGACTTTGCCGATGCCGAGAAGATGACCTTCTTCGGCACCTCGGCCAAATTCATCGATTCCGTCCGCAAGGCCGGCCTGAAGCCGATCCGCAGTCATGATCTGTCAAGCGTGCGGGCGATTTCCTCCACTGGGTCGCCGCTGTCGCCGGAGGATTTCCGCTTCGTCTATGACGGCATCAAGAAGGACGTGCATCTGGCCTCGGTCTCCGGCGGCACCGACATCGTCTCCTGCTTCGTGCTCGGCGTGCCAACGCAGCCGGTCTGGACCGGCGAGATCCAGGGTCCCGGCCTCGGCCTTGCCGTTGATGTCTGGGATGATGACGGCAGGCCGGTCCGGCAGGAAAAGGGCGAACTGGTCTGCACCAAGGCGTTTCCGGCGATGCCGATCGGCTTCTGGAACGATCCCGAGGGCAAGAAGTACCGGGCGGCCTATTTCGAGCGCTTCGACAATGTCTGGTGTCACGGCGATTTCGCCGAATGGACCGCGCATGGCGGCCTGATCATCCATGGCCGCTCCGACGCCACGCTTAACCCGGGCGGCGTGAGGATCGGCACGGCGGAGATCTACAACCAGGTCGAGCAGATGCCGGAGATCCTGGAGGCGCTGTGCATCGGCCAGGACTTCGACAATGACGTGCGCGTCGTCCTGTTCGTGCGGCTGGCCGCCGGCGTGCAACTCGATGAGGAACTCGAAAAACGTATACGCGCCAAGATCCGCAGCGGCGCAAGCCCGCGCCACGTGCCGGCCAGGATCGTCGCCGTCACGGACATCCCGCGCACCAAGTCGGGCAAGATCACCGAGCTTGCGGTGCGCGACGTGGTGCATGGCCGCGCCATCAAGAACAAGGAGGCGCTGGCCAATCCAGAGGCGCTGGAGCTGTTCAAGGACCTGCCGCAGCTGGCTGAGTGATCGCTAATGCATGTCGTTCAAAGTGGCCTCGGTTTTGAGACAACGACATGCATGAAACACAGATTTTCCGGCATGGTTAACCGAATATGTCGGTAGAATTTACCTAGATTTCATGAGTGGTACACATTCGTAAATTTTCCGCCGCGCCGGTAAGGAGTTGTTAAGGCCCGGCGTCGATAGTCGTACATAACTTGAGGGAGAAATCCCGTTCCTCAGCCCCCGGAGGATCTGAATTCGCTCAAGCCCCCGTTGTGACAGCAATCCCATCTCTTAAGGCGTCCTTTGGGCGCCTTTTCTTTTGCCGATACCGGATCGACCTGGGGGAAAGGCTAGCCTATTCCGCGAGCACACGGGTCGATGGAAAAGCGACTTCGACCAGGGTGCCTTCGCCCGGTGTCGAGTTGATGATGAACCGGGCGCGGTTGGCTTCCACCATCGCCTTGGTCAATGGCAACCCAAGCCCTGTGCCGTCGCCGCGTCCGCGTTTCAGCGCGTTGATCTGCTTGAACGGCTTCAGCGCCTGCTCGATCTCGGCTTGGCTCATGCCGATGCCGGTGTCACGCACCCGCATCACGACGTCGCCTGACATCTCATAGGCGGTCGAGACGATCACCTGGCCGCCAGCCTGGGTATAACGGATGGCATTCGACAGGATGTTGAGGGCGATCTGGCGCACGCTGCGCAGGTCGGCCACCACTTCCGGCAGCCGCGAAGCGAAGCTGGAGCGGATGATGACGCGTTCGCGGTTGGCCTGCGGCTGCATCATCGCCACCGTCTCGGCCAGCGTGTCGTTGAGCGACACCGCCTCGTAGGCCATCTCCTGCTGGCCGGCTTCGATCTTCGAGATGTCGAGCAGGTCGTTGACGAGGTCGAGCACATGATTGCCCGAGCGGTTGATATCGCGCAGATAGTCGCGGTAGCGGTCATTGGCGACAGGTCCGAACTTCTCGTCGACCATCAGTTCGGAAAAGCCGATGATGGCATTGAGCGGGGTGCGGATCTCGTGGCTGATGCGGGCGAGGAAATCGGTCTTCTGCGAGGATGCGCGCTCGGCCACCGCACGCGCTTGCGTCAAATCCTCTTCGGCCCGCTTCCACTGCGTGATGTCGCGCACGACAGCACAGAAGCCGCTGTCGTTGGGCAGCCGGCCAATGGTCATGAACAGCGGGATGAAGCGCCCTTGCGCCTCGCGCCCGATCACCTCGCGGCCGTCATTCATGACGCTCGCCACGCCGGGTTCGGACAGTCCGTTGAGATAGTCGCGCGCCGCGGGCTGGCTTTCGATCGCAAACAGCGAGGCGAACGGCTTGCCGGTCACGTCGTCGCTGTCGAAGCCGAACAGCGCTTCGGCCGGACGGCTGATCGAGCGGATGGTGCCGTCACGGCCGATCAGCACGACGCCGTCGGTGGCGGTGTCGATGATGGTGCGCATCTCGGCGATGCGTGCCTTGAGTTCGGGAATGTCTGGCTGCGTCTGCTCGTCGCCAACCGCATGCAGGCCCGCTGGTGCATCATCCTCGTCGGAGCGGCGCACGACCAGCATCAACGCCTTGCCATCGCGCCAGGGAACAGAGCGCAAAATGGCCTCGATCGGGAATTCCTGCCCATCACGCGTCTTCAACCGCAGCGCGCGATCGGTGCCGTCGGAAGCGCCGTCGTCGGCGTAGGGGTCGGCAAACAGCGCGCCGAGGCCGCCGGCATCCGCCAGGTCGTCGAGCGCGTCATAGCCGGTCAGGTTGAGGAATTCCTCGTTCGCATAGTGCAACTGGTCGCCGGAATGGATGAGCAGCGGCACCGGCAACTTGCCGAGAAGCGAGGTATCGGGAGCCTTGTGCTCATCTCCGGCTGAAAACGCCGACGGCACGAACCCTTCGGCCTTGAGCGGCGGCACCTGCAGGCGCTGGCGCTCGATGCGTGTTTCCACGGCGTCGCCTACACTGGCTGTTTCCTCGGCGGACGCAACCGCCTGCCCGTCGGGCGCGGAGGCTTCCTCGTCGGGCTGCGCCCAATCCTCGCTATCCTCGGCATCGCGGAAGTCTGCCGACGTCATGCTGTCATCATCATGGCCGGCATAGTCGAGCAATGAGCCCGTCGCATTCGGCTCGGAGCGGTCTTCATGAACCGCTTCGTCCGGATGGCCGCCATCGAGCCGCGCCAGATCCCGCTCGTCTTCGGCATCGACATCAGAAGGCTGGACCGGTTCGTTCTCTGGCTCTGCCGCAGGGGTTTCGCCGGCATTCGTCGGGTCGCCGGCCGCCTCGGCCGGAGCTTCGGCCTCCGCTGTCGGCACGTCTGCAGTTTCCGTCAACGGTTCAGCAGATGTCTCGGTCGTCGCTTTCCCGGAGCTTTCGAGGCTGGGCTCCTTAGCCTCTGGCGGCTCCACCGGGGAACTGTCTTTCTTCAGCCGCTCACCGATCTCGCGGAACGCGCTGCGTTCCAGGCTCGACAGGCCCTTGTCGTTGGCCGGCTGGCGATGTTCGGCCAGCCGGATCACCTTGTCGGCAAAGCGCCGCTCCGGTTTCGGCACGATCGTCAGCGCCGGCACCTCGCCCTTGAATGGATCCGATGCCTGAGGGCCCTCGGCTTTCGGCTCTTCCGATGCTGGTTCGAGGGCTTTCGGTTCCGTTGCCGCCGGCGCCTCGCCGTTGGGCACCAGCGCCATGCCGATGGCCTCCGGATCGACGACCGCGTCACTGGCGCGAGCGACGCCGAAGCCGCGGAAGCCCTCGAAGGCGCGGCTGCGGCCATAGACAGGCAGCGCCGCCAGGTCGACAGGTATCTTCAGATCAGTGCCGACGACCGGCCACAGCACGGAGCGCCCGGACCAGGTATCGCGCCGTTCCAGGAGGCCTGCGATCTCGCCGGAGGGGTCGAGGCCGAAGGTGGCCGCGACATCCTTGAAGCGCCGGCCGATCACGTCGGCCGCGGGCTTGCCGACGATGTCGGCGAATGCGGGGGACAGCGCACTGAACTTGCCCTCGGCGGCGGTGCGCCAGACGAAGCGTACCGGCGCCGCTGCGCGGTCTATCGCTGGAACGGTCGCAGGCGCGGTCGTGGCCTGGACATCATTCCGTTCGGTGTCTTGTTGTTTCGTGCCCTGGGCGGGAACTTCCAGGGCCGCCGGTTCAGTCGGCGCTTCAGGTTCGGGCCGGCGCGGCTGTTGCCCTTCGTCCTCGCCTGCGTTGAAGTACCAATGGTCGTGCTGCGCCGGCGTGCGCGCAGCTGCCGGTCGATCGCTGTTGGCCGCTGTCGGCGTCTGCCCGGTCGCGTCGGCGATCTCATGCGGCTGCGATGCGGCGTCGGCCGTTCGCGAGGCTCCCGGTTCGTCGTTTGGTGCCGCCTTGGAACCCTGTTCCGGCTGGACGCCAGCGGCGTCGGCCGGCGCGGCCTCGGCAGTGGTTTGCGCCGGGTGTTCGGCAGGGGCCGTGTCGTCGAGCTGGTCCTCGTCGATCACCACCAGCAGATGCCGCTCCTCGGTCAGTCTTGCCAGCCCTGCCGGATAGGAGGCGGTGCCGCCGGGGACGAGGCGCTTGACGATGCGGTCGCTTTCGGCCGCGACGTCGGCGACGAGCGCGGCCAGCGTCTCCGGCAGGATGCCCAGCGCCGAAAATCCTTCCGAGGCTGCCTCGACAGTGCCCCCGGCGTCGACAAAGGCGATGAAATGGCCATCCTCGGTAAGGCCGCTGATGGCCCGCGCGGCGATTTCGCCGGCACTGCGCGAGCCGGTCTGCGCCTCCGGCACCGCCAGCATGATCCCGTTCTCGGCGTCCGGCATGTTCACCGCACTGGCCAGGAAGCCGACGGCGCGGCTGGTCATGCCGGTCGCCAGCCGCACCATGATGGCGCGGTCACTGCCGATCTCGGGAAATCCGCTGGTCGCCATGATCTGGCGCCTGGCGATCAAGGGCAGCTGCGCCGAGGCGCCGATGATGGCCTCGATGTCGGGGTAGCCGAACATCGCGGCTCCCGGCCCGTTGGCCCAGATCACCTGCTCCAGGTCCGCCGACAGGATCGCGATCGCGTCGCCGGCGGCAAAGCGCTGGCGGACCGCGTCGAGCACGGCGACGTCGAGGAAGGAATATTCGGACGGCATGCGCTTGGCGAACCCTCACGGAGCGGCGAATTTGCAGTTAACGCTTTGTTAATAAAAGCCGGAGGCGCGAAGGTCCACAAGCCAGAACGTGCAAAGGCTGGAATCTGGGCTCTTGGTTAATGGCCCAAAGAAATTTATGGTGCACTGCAACAAAGATATTGCAATGCACAAAATTTGCCTTTATATTGCCATCATACATGAACGAGACGGCTTTCTGTCAAAGCCGCTGCCGCTGAAAAGGATGGAAAATGTCCAGGACCAAGACCGCCGAGACGATCGAAAACGTTGAATTCCCGAGCTTCGACGCTTCCAAGGCCACCGACCAGATGCGCGCTTTCGCCGAAAAGGGCGTTGAGCAGTCGAAGGAAGCCTATGCCAAGCTGAAGACCGGCGCCGAGGAGACCCAGAAGGCTCTGGAGTCGACCTTCGAGACCGCCAAGACCGTTTCCAGCGACCTCTCGCTCAAGACCATTTCCGCTCTGCGTGCCAATGCCGAAGCCGGCTTCTCCCACCTCGAAGCGCTGATCGGCGCCAAGTCGCTGTCGGAAGTCGTCGAGCTGCAGACCGCGTTCCTGCGCAAGCGCGTCGAGACGACCGTCGAGCAGGCCAAGGACTTCCAGGCCGTCGCCTCCAAGGCAGCCGAGGACGTCTCCAAGCCGATCAAGACCGCCTTCGAGAAGGCGATGAAGGAAATCAAGGTTGCCTAACATTACGCATGATCTGAAGATGCAGCAAAAGGTCGCATTTTCTTAAAAAAGATCAGGTGTATGATGGTGGCCATCAAAGAATACCCGGCGGGTGGAACCTCCTCCCTCTGCCTCCCGGGGTGACCAGCCAGCACCTCCTCCCGCTGGCTCGTAACAGGAAAAGGCCGGCACCTCCTCCCGCCGGCCTTTTTCTTTGCTCGGCGCTGTTCTTGCCTTGTGCCCTCCTTTTGCCAGGCAAATGTCGCGCCGATGTGAGGAACTGATCTTTGCTTTCCAAAAGCCTTGAATTAGAATCCATAAGCCCGTAAGGACGCATCGCCGAAAGACAGAGCGGTCGAGTGGATGAGTTTTTCTGCTTCGATCCCGCTCAGGCAAATGTGCCGTTGTAGCTCAGATGGTTAGAGCGCCGGATTGTGGATCCGGAGGTCGCTGGTTCGATCCCAGCCAACGGTACCATCGGCTTCTCTCTTAAGCGATTGATTTTACATCACAAAATTCAAGCTGTCAGCTTCCAGGCTTGCTGTCGGAGCGTTCAGGCGTCAGCTAGAAGCGATAACGGACTCCAACAGTATTCGCGTTGGAACCCTCTCCCATATTTCCAAACGTGCCACCGGCGCCGGATCTGTGGTGGAGTTGATAGACAAGCTCCACGTTGGGAGCTTGTCTTAGCCTGAAGGAAAGCTCCGCGCCGATGAAACCAAGGAAAGAGGCGTCGCCGTCGTAATAGATTTCGCGTTCGCGTTCGATCCCGGTGGTGCCCGTAACGGCACTCAGACCGGCCGTCAGTGCGGGCGCAATCGCCAGATCGCCGATGACAAGGCCCTGGTGACGAACCCTAACCCCGGCCCAAACTTCTCCTGACGTGTCGTCGTCCTCGCCAAACCTTACGGCGGCCCCGGTCACACCGCCAAGAACGAAACCAGCGCCAATATCGGCAAAGTCGCGGCCGTAAGCAGCTCCGATAATGTAGTTGTTCGTATAGTCGGCGCCGAAGACGTTGATGGTATCCCCGAAGGACCCGGCCGCAAAAACGCCGCCAAAAAAATAGACGTCGTTCTTCGTCGGTTGACCGGCAGCGAAAGGATCTTCGGTTGCAAGATAGATGAAGGGAGAACTGTTGTCAGCGAGGGCGGAAGTGATGGAACCGGTCAGGATCAGTGCAGCCAAAGCCGCTCGCACCCCGCGCATGCACAAGCTCCGAATCAATCGCCAGTCGATCATCTTTCTTCCGGTATTTCACGGGAAGAAGCAAGTTCCCGCTCCAGGAGTTGGAAAAGGCTCTATCCCGTTGCTTGAGATAGCGGGTCGCCTCAAGCCAGTTCTCGCGGATATTCACTGCCAACGCCCGAACCAGCCGCAGGCAGCTCCGCGGGTTGGGGAAGATGCGAACGACCAGGATGCCGGGATCGACACGCCAATCTTAGGCTTCGGTCACTCCGCAGTCACCGCCCGGTTGCGAGTCACGATTTCGTCGTGGCTCAGCTTACCGCCGGCCGCCATGAATTCCCTGATAAGGCCGGCGTCAGGCCGGCAGCCCGAGCTGCTTTCGCAGGCTCTTGTCGAATGCGGACGCGGGGACGAAACGGCGCAGGAAACTGACCTGGCGCGCCATTTTTCCCGCCGCATAGCGTTTCTTCGGAGTGGGATCGATCGCAGCGGCCAAAACGGTCTCGGCTACCACTTCGGGCGCATCACCTTTTTCCATCGATTTCCGAACGGATATAGTCATGCCAGCGCGCGCGGAGTCATAGATATCAAGCAATTGATCGGGGGCGGCGAGATTGTCCTCGAATGACGTACGGGTATAGGCGGGCTCCACCAACGACACGCGAATGCCGAACGGGCGCAATTCGTGATCGAGCGATTCGGAATAACCCTCGATGGCATGTTTGGTCGACGAGTAAAGCGCGAAATAGGGGGCGGGGATAATCCCCTGTACCGAACTCAAATTAACGATTCTGCCCATCCCTTGGCGTCGCATTGTCGGCAACACCGCATTGGTCACGCGCAAAACGCCGAAGACGTTCACGTCAAACAGCGCCTGAGCCTGGGCGATTGAGGACTCCTCCGCGCCGCCAAACAGACCCATTCCGGCATTGTTGACAAGCAGGTCGATGCGCCCGGCCTCGGCCAGTACCTTCTCGACCATCTTCACGACGGACTCATCATCGGTCACGTCACAAGCCAGCATGGTAATGCCACCAGAGCTTTCGGCGGCTTCGCGACGACTGGTACCGAATACGCGATAGCCCGCCCTTAGCAAGGCATCGGCGGTAGCGCGGCCGATGCCGGAAGATGCCCCTGTCACAAGGGCGACGCCAGGATTGGTCTTGTTCATGGAAATTATGTCTTTCTTTGTGTTGGACCGGAGTTGGAGAAGCATGGAAGGTCGGAGCGAAGAGCGTCAGTTATGAGCGCCGCTGGCGCTCGCGTCGGGCCTCCGGGACGGCGACTGTTTCGCGAACCTGATCGGCCGCCGCATCCAGAAATGCCTGAGCGAGGTCGGGGTCGTTGACGACCCGCGAGAGCAGTACCGCGCCGACCATTGTCGAGAGAACAGCCATTGCCTTGTCGCCGGCCTTCTCACTGTCGCCCTCGCCAACCCAACTGCCGAGCATCTCAAGGTACTCCTTGATCCCGGCCTCGAATGACGCCCTCACCTCGGGGCCCTGCCTGGCGGCATCCGAGCCGAGCGCAACGACCGGGCAGCCGTCCATCTTTTCCCCGCGATGATCCATACTGAGGTAGAATGAGATCACCCCGTCGAGCGGGTTCCCAGGATTTGCCGCGGTCGCGGCCGACCACCTGTGGGTGGCGCTTTCCATCGCCCGCCTGGATGCCTGCGCCGCCAGATCGTCCTTCGACTCGAATTGCTTGTAAAAGGCGCCTTGGGTCAGCCCGGCCCCCTTCATCAGATCCTTGAGGCCGATGCCGTCAAAGCCGCGCTCGCGAAAAAGGCGACTTGCCACATCGATCACGGTTTGCCGGTTTTGCTCTGCCTGACTGCGACTTACGCGCATCATCAGTCTCCTTTTTTAGATTGCATTCGTAATCAATAGCAGATATAGAGTTCGAACGCAATCTATTTCGGCATGAGGCGATGGGCATGAAAAAGCGACTTGTCATTGGGCTGGGCAGCATCCTGGCTGCTGGGTTAGGGGTGGCCGCATTCGTCACGCTGCCCGTTCGCACGCAGGCAGCCGCAGTGGCGGATCCGAGGCAGGAAGCGCCGATCGTCAGATTGGTGACGGCGGCGCCAGTGGCTGGATCCGAACGCGGCTTCACGGGCACGATTGCCGCGCGGGTGCAGAGCAATCTTGGTTTTCGCGTACCCGGCAAGATCATCGAGCGCTTGGTGAACGTCGGTGAACGGGTCAAGGCGGGCCAACCGCTTCTGCGTATCGACGACACCGATCTGGCTCTCGCGCTCACCGCCAAGCGCAATGCGGTTGCCGCGGCACGCGCTGTGCTGGTTCAGGCGAGCGCTGACGAAAAGCGCTATGCCGTTCTGGTCAAGAAGGAATTAGCAGCAACTCCGCAGCGCTACGAGCAGGCGAAGGCCGCGTTGGATACCGCGACCGCACAACTCGCCGCCGCCGAAGCGGAAGCGAAAGTCGCGGAAAACGAAGCGGCGTATTCCGTCCTGGTGGCGGACACGGATGGAACTGTGGTCGAAACCATCGGCGAGCCGGGACAGGTCGTCTCCGCCGGTCAGACAGTGGTTCGGATCGCCCAGGCCGGCCCTCGTGAAGCGGTGGTCGCGCTTCCCGAAACGATCCGGCCGGCGATCGGTTCTGTGGCCGAGGCCGCCGTTTATGCAGCCGATGGGCGCCATACCGCGCATCTGCGGCAGTTGTCGGATGCCGCCGATCCCCAGACCCGTACCTATGAGGCCCGCTACGTGCTCGACGGGGAGGCCGCGGCAGCACCGCTTGGCGCGACCGTCACTATCCGGATCACAAGCCAGGCGAGCCGGCCGGAAGTCCAGGTACCGCTCGGAGCCGTGCTCGATGATGGCGGCAAGACCGGCGTTTGGGCCCTGGATCGCGCCACGTCGACCGTACACTTCCGACCCGTCGGCCTTGTTCGTGTGACAAGCGAAAGCGCCGTGGTCTCCGGGCTGAACATGGGAGATCCGGTCGTTTCGCTCGGCGCTCATCTCCTGCAGGAGGGCGCTCGCGTCAGGACTGCCTCCGAAAGCGGGAGCAACTGACGATGAACCTCAATCTTTCAGCGATCGCCGTTCGCGAACGCGCCGTCACCCTGTTCTTCATCCTCCTGCTCGTGGCGGCTGGCGCCTACGCGTTCCTTATGCTCGGGCGGGCGGAGGATCCCAACTTCACCATCAAGACCCTGACGGTCACGACGGCATGGCCGGGCGCGACGGCCCGCGAGATGCAGGACCTTGTCGCCGAGCCGTTGGAGAAGCGGCTTCAGGAGCTCACCTGGTACGATCGGGTCGAGACGACCACGCGGCCGGGATACGCCTATATGACGGTCACGCTGAAGGACAGCACGCCGCCATCCGCCGTGCAGGAAGAATTTTACCAGGCCCGCAAGAAGCTCGGGGATGAAGCCCGCAACCTGCCGCCCGGCGTCTACGGGCCCTTCGTCAACGACGAATATTCCGATGTGAGCTTCGCCCTTTATGCGCTGAAGGCAAAAGGCATGCCGATGCGTGAGCTGGCCAGGCAGGCCGAGACCATTCGCCAGGATCTTCTGCACGTGCCTGGCGTCAAGAAGATCAACATCCTCGGTGAACGTCCGGAGCAGATATTCGTCGAGTTTTCCTATGCCAAGCTGGCAACCCTCGGCGTGTCCGCACAAGATATCGTTGCGGCCCTGCAAAGGCAGAACACCGTCACGCCGGCGGGCTCGATCGATACTCAGGGGCCGCAGGTCTTCATCAGGCTCAACGGCGCTTATGACGGTGTCCAGGCTATCGCCGACACGCCGATCGTTGCCGGGGGGCGGACGCTGAAGCTTTCCGACGTTGCCGAGGTTCGCCGCGGCTACGAGGACCCTCCCACCTATCTCATCCGACGCCAGGGCGAGCCCACCATCATGCTCGCGGCCGTTATGCAGGAAGGTTGGGACGGTCGCGCGCTCGGCAAGGCGCTGGAGGACAGGACGGCGGCCATCGCACGGACATTGCCGCTTGGGATAACGCTCGACAAGGTGTCCGACCAGGCCGTCAACATCACCTCGGCGGTCGACGAGTTCATGTTGAAATTCGCGATGGCGCTCGGTGTCGTGCTGATCAGCCTGCTCAGCATGGGCTGGCGCGTCGGCATCGTCGTGGCGGCCGCCGTCCCGCTGACGCTTGCCGCCGTGTTCCTCATCATGCTGGAGACCGGCCGGTTCTTCGATCGCATCACGCTCGGCGCCCTCATCCTGGCGCTCGGTCTTCTCGTGGACGACGCCATCATCGCCATCGAAGTGATGGTGGTGAAGATGGAAGAGGGCATGGATCGCATCAAAGCGGCGGCCTATGCCTGGAGCCATACCGCGGCGCCGATGCTGTCGGGAACGCTCGTGACGATCGCTGGGTTCCTGCCCGTGGGCTTCGCACGCTCGACGGCCGGCGAGTACGCCGGCAACATCTTCTGGGTCGTGGGGTTTGCCCTCATCGTCTCCTGGATTGTCGCCGTGGTCTTCACGCCCTACCTTGGCGTCAAGATGCTGCCCGCGATCAAACCGGTCGAAGGCGGCGTTCACGCCATATACGATACACCGAACTATCGGCGCCTTCGCCGGCTCATCATCTTTGCCGTGCGCCACAAGTTCGTGACCTGCGGTGTCGTCGCCATCGTTTTCGCGCTTTCGGTTGTCGGCATGGGCAGCCTGAAACAGCAATTCTTCCCGACATCCGACCGCCCCGAAGTGCTGGTCGAGGTTCGTCTGCCGGAAGGCACCAGCATCGAGACCACGACCGCCACAGTGGAGAAGCTCGAGCATTGGCTGGACGGCCAGCCCGAAGCCAAGATCGTGACGAGCTACGTCGGTCAGGGCGCTCCGCGTTTCTTCTTCGCGATGGCCCCGGAACTGCCTGATCCTGCCTTCGCCAAGATCGTCGTTCTGACACCGGACGCGGAGGCGCGCGAGGCGCTGAAGCACCGGCTCCGGGAGGCGGTATCGCAGGGGCTCGCGCCGGAAGCCAATGTCCGCGTCACGCAGCTAGTGTTCGGACCCTATACGCCGTTCCCTGTCGAGTTCCGGGTCACGGGGACTGATGCCACGCAACTCTATAGCATCTCCGAGAAGGCCATCGAGATCATGCGGGGCGTCCCGGACGTGCGCCAGGCCAACCGCGACTGGGGCAACCGCACGCCCGTACTGCGCTTCATCCCTGACCAGGATCGGCTGAACCTCATTGGGCTGTCGCCTGCGGAGGTGGCCCAGCAGCTGCAGTTCCTGCTCACCGGCATTCCCGTCACGCAGGTCCGCGAGGACATTCGCAATGTCCCGATCGTGGCGCGCAGCGCTGGGGCTGAGCGGCTGGACCCGGCGCGTCTGGCGGATTTCTCGCTGATGAGCCGGGACGGCCGCCAGATTCCGCTCGACCAGATCGGTCATTCGGAAGTCCGTCTTGAAGAGCCGATCCTGAAGCGTCGCGATCGTCTGCCGGTCATCACAGTCCGCTCGGATATCAATGAGGCAACGCAGCCTCCAGAGGTCTCCAAGCAGATCATGACGGCCCTGCAGCCGCTGATCGCTTCCCTTCCGGCCGGCTATCGCATCGAAATGGGTGGATCAATCGAGGAGGCGACCAAGGCCAACACTGCTTTGGGCAAGATCTTCCCGGCCATGATCGCCGCCATGCTGATCGTCATCATGCTGCAGGTACGATCCTTCTCGACGATGTTCATGGTCGTGCTGACGGCACCGCTTGGCCTCGTTGGGGTCGTGCCGATGTTGCTCACCTTCAACCAGCCTTTCGGGTTCAACGCCATTCTGGGCCTCATAGGACTGGCCGGCATCCTGATGCGCAATACGCTGATCCTGACGGAACAGATCAAGGAGAACCGTGCTGCCGGTCTTGACGACTATCACGCCGTCATTGAGGCCACTGTGCAACGCACGAGGCCCGTCATCCTGACCGCTCTCGCCGCCGTGCTGGCCTTCATCCCCCTCACGCACTCCGTGTTTTGGGGATCGATGGCTTACACGCTGATCGGCGGAACGGCGGCCGGCACGGTTTTGATCCTGCTCTTCCTCCCAGCTCTGTACACCGCGTGGTTCCGCATCAAGCCGACTGCGGATGAGATCCATGAGGTCTCGACGGAGGAGCCGGACCTGCGACTAGCTATGGCTGCGGAGTAGAGGCCTGGTGTCGGACGAGATGGAGTCGAATTCTCGTCCGCCGGATTTGTCCGCGACAGAGGGAGGATCGGGGGCGTTAAAGCACCCCGAGTGCGATGTTCAGGTAGCGCTGTGCCAGTGGCCCTCTCACGCTAGCCGCGCGTACGTCCTATCATCTCCATCAGGCAATCGCCGCCCTGCGTGCCGGCGACGCCGAGGTCCCGTACACTGTTCATATGGTTTCGGTGTTTTAGGCACAGGTCGTGAACTGCCAAACCCTGCTGTCGCAATCGCAGGCTGAAATCGGCCGCTTGCTGGTGAAAAGGCGGCGTTTCTTCTTCTCCGACGAGAATAGTCACCGCCGTCTTTGGGTCGTGCCGCCGCATCATTGGGGTGAAGGCAGCCGTCTCCTCATCGGTGATCCCGATTAGTGGCTCGAGGAAGCATGTCTGAAGGGGCTTCAGGTCGTAAAGACCACCCAACAGCAGAGCTTCACGGATGCATGATGGCATTGGCGTCTTTTCGAACAGGAACGTGGCCAGGTGCGCGCCCGCCGAATGACCGCTTACGCTTAGCCGGCCTGGGTCGCCGCCATGGTCGACGATATTGTCCAGCACCCATTGTTTGGCACGCTGGACCTGCTCGACGATTGTCGCCATCCTGAACTCGGGCATCAGCGCATAATCGACGATGACCGCGATCGCACCGGCTTTGGTGATTGTGTTCGCCACATAGGAATAGTCGCTCCTTGAAAACATGCGCCAATAGCCGCCGTGGATGAACATATGAACCGGAAGATTCTTGCGCTCTCCCGGCGGAAAGAACAGGTCGAGCCTCTCGGCTGTGCCGTTGCCATAGGCGACATTAGCCACCATGGGCAGTGTTGCGCGCGTCGCTGCGCTGCGGGCGACGATGTTGGTCACGATGTCATCGAAGTCGGCGACGTGGTCGCGGGTGCGGAAGGCGTCTTTCTGCATGGATGCCCGATCAGAAGGTAACGGCAATATATTTCGCCTCCATGAATTCAGCGATGCCGTGGTGCTGGCCGCCCTCGCGGCCAAGGCCGCTTTGCTTGACGCCGCCGAAGGGCGCCGCTGGATCAGACATCAGTCCCCGGTTGAGGCCTATCATGCCGGCCTCGATTCCCGACGCTATCCGCATGCCACGCCCCACGTCGCGCGTATAAATGTACGCGGCAAGGCCATATTCCGTGTCATTGGCATGCGCCACAGCCTCCTCCTCGGTCTCGAACCTGGTGATCGGAGCTACCGGCCCGAAGATCTCCTCACGCGCCATGTCAGCTTCCAACGATACCTCCGACAGCACCGTCGGAGGATAGAAAAAGCCTTCCCCTTCTGAAATCGAGCCGCCGCAAAGCACCTTGGCTCCCCGACCCACCGCGTCCTTGACCAGGCGGTCGATCTTGTCGACCGCCTTTTTCGTGATCATCGGTCCGCATTCGGTATCGGCATTTGTGCCCGCTCCCACCTTGAGCGCCGCCATGCGTTTGGAAAGGCCGTCGGCGAACGCGTCATGGATGCCCGACTGCACATAGAGGCGGTTGGCGGCAGTGCACGCCTCGCCGGCATTGCGCATCTTTGCGATCATGGCGCCGTCGAGCGCGGCATCGAGATCAGCATCGTCGAAGACAATGAAAGGTGCATTGCCGCCGAGTTCCATTGAACAGGAGATCACATGCTTGGCGGCCTCGCCGAGCAAGGTTCGGCCAACACCGGTCGAGCCGGTGAACGAAAGCTTCCTGACGCGCGGATCGGCCAGCATGGCCGATGTCAGTGGACCGGGGCTGGTCGTGGTGAGCACATTGACGACGCCGGCCGGCACGCCGGCTTCGCTGTACAGCGCGGCGAGCGCATAGGCCGTCAGCGGCGTTTCGCTGGCGGGCTTCAGAATGACCGTACAGCCCGCCGCCAGCGCCGGCGCGATCTTTCGTGTCGCCATCGCGGCCGGAAAATTCCACGGCGTGATGAGTACGCAGATGCCGATCGGCTCATAGTCGACCACGATGCGGTTGGTGCCTGCCGGCGCGGTCCCGAACTCACCGGTGATACGAACCGCTTCTTCCGCGTTCCAGCGGAAAAATTCTGCGGCGTACGCCACCTCGCCGCGCGCGTCGCGCAGGGCCTTGCCGTTCTCCAGCGAGATCAGCATGGCCAGTGTGTCAGAGCGTTCGACCATGAGTTCGAAACAGCGCCTGAGGATTTCCGAACGCTTGCGTGGTGGCGTCTCCCGCCATCCTTTGGACGCCTTGGCCGCGGCCTGGACGGCAGCAGTGGCATCCTCGATCGTCGCATCGGGAACCGCCGCGATCTTCGCCCCGGAGGAGGGGTCGACGACATCGATGAGCCGGCCATCGGAGGACGGCCGCCATCTCCCGTCGATGTAAAGCCCATGCGAAAAGCCGCGCACGTCGTAGCCGTCCTGATCGAGCTGATGAGCATTCGAATTCATAGTCTTGTTCCGTTGTTACATAGCGCAGGCGGCGAGGTCGCCGTCATGAGCTGCCTGGACAAGGCGTCGCATGGCGGAGAGATCGAAGGGGCGCGGGTTGTTCTTGATCAGGCGGTCGATGCCGAGCGCCTGCTCGGCGGTCCAGTCGAGCTTGTCGGCGGGAAGGCCGAGATCGGCCAGTGTTGGCGTGATGCCGATCGCCGTGAACAGCTGCCGGATTTGCTCGATGGTGGCGTCCGCCATCTCCTCAGCGCTTCGCCCCTTGGCCTCAAGGCCAAGCGCTCCACCGATCTCGGCCATTTCAGTGGCAGCCACACGCCTGTTATAGGTCATAACGTAGGGCATCATGGTTGCCACACCCAACCCGTGCGCGGTGTGCGTAAGCGCGCCGGCCGGATACTGCACGGCATGCGCCGCCGCCGTACCCGCGGTACCGAATGCACACCCTGCCGCCAACGCGCCCATCATCACATCGGCGCGCGCATCGGCGTCAGTGCCGTCCGTGCAGGCTCTCTGCAGACTGCGCCCCAGCAGCTTTATGGCCAGCAGCGCGAAATGATCGGTCAGCGCGGTCTTGCCTATGAACACGTGTTTTTGCGGCATGTCGGGGTCCGCGTCGCGCCGCATGGCGGTGAAAGCCTCGATTGCGTGTGTCAATGCATCGGCGCCGGCGATCGCGGTCAGCCCTGGTGGACAGGTCATCGTCAGTTCGGGGTCGCACAAGGCAACCGCAGCGATCAGATGCGGGCTCGATATGCCGACCTTGAGCGTCCGGTCAGGATCGGAGATCACCGCGACCGGAGTCACTTCGGAGCCGGTGCCCGCGGTGGTGGGCACAGCGATCAGCGGCAGCGTCGGGCCAGGAACCTGGAACTCACCGTAATAGTCCTGGAGGTTGCCGCCGTGACTGAGCAGCAAGGCGGCGCATTTGGCGAAATCGAGGCAGCTGCCGCCGCCGATGCCGATCACCATCTCGGGCCGGAACCCCTTCGCCTCGTCGACGCAGATGCTGACTGTGTCACGCGGCACGTCGGGAAGGACGCGGTCATGCACCAGCACCTCGATCGAGGCAGCCTGGAGCGATTTGACGATCTCCGCGAACACCGCGGTGCCGGCGAAACGCTCGTCGGTACAGACCAGCGCGCGCCGGCCGAACCTGCTGGCGACTGTCTGCAGCACATGACGCTGGCCTTTGCCGAAAAGGATTTCACGCGGAAGCCGGAGGGCGGCGAAGAGGCTCATGATGATCTTTTGTCCTTTGACGGCGGCTCAACTGCAAAGGCTATCGCGACGGATCCACCATCTGTCCGCAAAGGCGCCTGGCGCCATGTGACGGCTTAAAATTATATCCGCTTTAAAATCGTATATGATATAGGATTGCATCTACCGGAGCATCGTGTTAGCAGTCCTCACTGTCAAGAGGCAAAAAGATGCAGACCGCCGACTTAACCGAAACGACCGAAACGACCGCCGCCGGCGGTCGCATCCAGCGCTCCAACAGCCTGGTCGAGGATGTCTACGAAGCGATCTTCGCGCAGCTGATGGCGCTGAAGATCGCGCCAGGTTCCCGCATTACCGTCGATAGCCTGGTCAAGGAATTCAACGTCTCGCACACGCCGATACGCGAGGCGCTCGGCCGCCTCGAAGGCGAAGGCCTGGTACTCAAGACGCATCTCATTGGTTACCGCGCGGCACCCCAGATTACCCGGCGCCGTTTCGACGAATTGTATGAGATGCGCCTTCTGCTTGAGCCGCATGCCGCGGCGAAAGCTGCCGCTGCCATGGACGAAGCGAAGCTCAACACTTTGCTGGAAGCGGCCGGCGTGATGTCACGGCGCGAAGGCAAGGACGATCGCCTCCGCTATTCGAATTTCGCCCGGCAGGACGCGATCTTCCACGACAAGATCATGGAGTTTTCCGAAAACGAACTCATTCGCGAGACGTTGAGTCACCAGCACATCCACTTCCATATCTTCCGCTTGATGTACCATGCCCGCGTGACCGAGGAGGCGCTCGACGAACACGAGGCGATCCTCGCCGCGTTCGGCTCGGCCGATCCCGACGCCGCCCAAAAGGCGATGCGCGTCCACATCGAGCATTCGCGCGATCGCTTGCTTCCGGCATTCGATTGAGGCCGGAACCGATGTCCATTGCCGCCAATATCGCTGGAGAGGGAGGAAGCACGCTGCCCTCTGGTGACGCGCCGGGCACCGTCGAACCAGTTCTGCGCGCCGAGCACCTATCGAAACAATACGGCCCGGTGACGGTGCTGTCGGACATAGTGCTCGACGTCCTGCCCGGTGAGGTCCACGCCATCATCGGCGAGAACGGGGCGGGCAAGTCGACACCATTCTGAGCCGATCCGACTTCACAGCAGGGCAGGGCGCGATCTGCGCCTTGCCTGGCCCAAAACACTGAGAGGAAGAGCCATGCCAGGCAAAAAGATACTGATGTTGACCGGTGAGTTCACCGAAGAATACGAGATCTTCGTCTACCAGCAAGCGATGGAAGCCGTCGGTCACACTATCCATGTGGTCTGCCCAGACAAGAACGCTGGGGACCTGATCAAGACTTCGCTGCATGACTTCGAGGGCGACCAAACCTATACCGAAAAGCTCGGCCACTACGCGCTGATCAACAAGACGTTTTCCGACGCTGAGAAGCAGCTCGACCAATACCACGCAGTCTATTGCGCGGGCGGCCGTGGCCCTGAGTATATCCGCACCGACAAGCGCGTGCAGGCGATCGTGCGCCATTTCCACGACGCCAAGAAGCCGATCTTCACGATCTGCCATGGCGTCCAGATTTTGATCGCGGTCGACGGCGTCGTTCGCGGCAAGAAGGTAGCAGCACTCGCGGCTTGCGAGCCGGAGGTGACCCTTGCCGGCGGCACTTACATCGATCTGTCTCCCACCGATGCCTATGTGGATGGGACGATGGTTTCGGCCAAGGGATGGACGGCACTTGCTGCGTTCATCCGCGAATGTTTGAAGGTGCTGGGAACGGAAATCCGCCACACGTAGGCTTTTGGCGCCGACGCATTTCTGAGGAGATGCGTCGGCTCCCACACATAGCGCGCCACAACGTGACCATCATGGACATCGACGCGGAGCGGCTGGCCTTTGCCGCCACGCAATTGGGCTTCCTGGTGATCGACGGCTCGAAGGGATCGATCGTCGAAACGATAGCGGAGGAACCGCCAAAACAGGTTTCGATGTCGTCTTCGACGCAACGGGAAACAGCCGTTCGATGCAGTCCGCCTTTGCCTATGTCGCCCATGGCGGCGTCATGGTGATGGTCAGCGTCGTGCAGGACAACATAAGCTTCTCCGATCCGGAGTTTCACAAGCGGGAAATGATGCTGATCGGCAGTCGCAATGCGACGCATGGCGATTTCCAGCACGTTATTGCCTCGATCTGTGCGGGAAAAATACCAATTGATCAACTCGTCACCCACCGCACGACCCTGCGTGACAGCCCCCGTGACATCTGGGCGCAGCAGAAGTCCGGTCTGATCAAGGCTGTTATCGACGTGGCGGCACCTTGTTGACTTCCGCTGTCATGACATCTCGCGGCAGGCGGATCGCCTTATTTTTGGCCGGGCTGTCGAATGCGCAGCGCCTCGACCTATCGCAACGCTGGCGGCAACGGCGCCTGGCTGGTCGACAATGGCTTCTTCGGCGCTCTGGAAAGCGGCACCATCTATATGCGGCTGAAGAGCGGCACGCCTGCTGGTCTGGTGTCGGCGATGGAAGGGCTGGTGCTGCTGTTCTTTCTCAGTGCCGCGGTCGCGACGCGCCTTCAGATCGTGAGGAGGGAAGTCCATGCTTGAGCTGCTGCAGGGACCGCTGCTGATCAGCCTGCTGGCAGCGATGGTCCGCATTGCGACACCGCTGCTGTTTTCGGCGATGGGCGAACTCGTCACGCAGCGCGGGCATTTGGAACATCGCTGTCGAGGGCACCATGCTGATCGGTGCGGTGGTTGCCTACATGGTCGTGGGGATACCCCTCCCCATCAGATATTCCTCGTGCTACCCTATGTGGCATCCCTGGTGCTGCTGGCCGGGTTGCGATCGCGCACGCATCAGCCGGTGGCGCTCGGCATACCCTACAACAGAGAATAGTTCCTGGTTCAGCTCGCCGGGCGGAAGGGCTTTGCAAGCGAGGCCGGGAAATGCAGCGCGAGCATCTGGCGGTTTCGCGAAATGAGGACCAGCACGATGATGGTGGCCAGATAGGGCAGGGCCGACAGCAGTTCCGACGGCACTTCCAGCCCGAGCGCCTGTCCTTGCAGCTGCAGGATCGTCATGCCGCCGAACAGCCAGGCGCCAAGCAGAATGCGCAGCGGCCGCCATGTGGCGAAAACCACCAGCGCCAGCGCGATCCAACCCTTGCCGGCGGTCATGTTCTCGACCCACAGCGGTGTGTAGGCGACCGACAAATAGGCGCCCGCCAGTCCGGCCATCAGTCCGCCGAACAGGACGGCCATGTAGCGGATCTTGATCACCGGATAGCCGATCGCATGCGACGTCTGCGGTGACTCGCCGATCGTGCGCAAGATAAGCCCCGCCTTGGTCCGGTAGAGAAACCAGCTGATCGCGGCGAACATCAGCAAGGCCAGGTAGACCATCGGGTCGAAGCGGAACAGCATCGACCCCAGGAAAGGTATATCCGACAGATAGGGGATGTCGACGCCGTGCAGCGCTTCGATCGGGGAACTGCCAAAACCGCGTCCGAGAAAGGCCGAAACACCTGACCCGAAGATCGCCAACGCCAGACCGGCGGCGTATTGATTGGTCAGGAAGGTCAGCGCCAGAACGCCGAACAGCAGCGATGCGGCAGCACCGGCCAGCGCGCCGGCCATGATCGCGACAGGCATGGAAAAGCCCGCGGTGACAGCCCAGAACGCAAGTGCTGCCCCCATCAGCATCATGCCTTCGATGCCGAGATTGAGAACGCCTGACTTTTCGACCACGAGTTCGCCGAGGGCGGCGAAGATCAGGGGCGTCGCGGCAATGACGGTGCCGGTGAAGATGGCAATGAACAGATCCATCAGGCTTTCTCCCGGACCAGGCGAACGCGGTAGAAGATGAAGAAGTCGGCGGCGAGCAGGAAGAACAGCAGGATGCCCTGGAAAATCCGCGTCAGCGCCGAAGGCAGGCCAAGCGTCATCTGCACGCCTTCTCCGCCAAGGAAAAGCAGCGACATCAGCAACCCGCCGAGCACGATGCCAAAGGCGTTCAGCCGTCCGATGAAGGCGACAATGATGGCCGCGAAACCATAACCCGGCGATATCTGTGGCGAGAGCTGGCCGAGCGGTCCGGCAGCTTCCGCCATGCCGGCGATGCCGGCTGCTGCCCCGCCGGCCAGCAGGCCGATCCAGATCGCCGCCGACTCGCGGAACCCGGCATACCGCGCGGCCAGTGGTGCCGCGCCGCTCACCGACATCTTGTAGCCGAGGAAGCTGCGGTCGGTGAACAGCCACATCGCGATGACGGCGACGACGGTGATGAAGACCGAGGAATTGAGCCGGTATGCCGGATCAAAGGACTGGAGCATCGCGGCAGCCGGCAGGAGGGCAGTCTGCGGGTAGTTGAAACCGGCCGGATCGCGCCACGGCCCATGCACGAGATAGGACAGGAACAGCGTGGCGATGTAGGTCATCATCAGCGTGACGAGGATTTCGTTGGTGTTCATGCGGGCACGCAGGAAGGCCGGAATGGCCGCCCATGCCATGCCGGCGCCCATGCCGGCCAGGAACATCAGGGGCAACAGCAGCACGCTCTCCGGATTTGGCCAGAACAGCCCGACGCCGCTGGCGGCAATCGCACCCATCGTGAACTGGCCCTCTGCGCCGATGTTCCAGACATTGGCGCGAAAGCCGACCGCCAGCCCGCAAGCGATCAGGATCAGCGGCGAGGCCTTGAGCAGCCATTCCGACAGCCCGTTCATCGAACTGAGCGGCTCGACAAAGAACGCATGGAGCGTGGCGAGCGGGTCATGTCCGAGATAGGCGAAGAAAACCGAGCCGACGACGACCGTCAGTATCGTCGCCAGGATCGGTGCGGCAATGCGCATCGGCGCGGATGGCTCCGGCCTTTGTTCAATCCTGAAGTGCAATATCGCCACTCCCGTTTGCCGATGTCGGCTCGTTCATGGTCCGGCCGGTCATCAGAAGTCCGATCTCCTCGCGGTCGGTTGTCGTGCGGATGAGTGGCGATGACACTTTTCCCTTGCAGATCACCAGCAGCCGGTCACAGATCTCGAACAACTCGTCGAGCTCTTCGGAGACGACAAGAACCGCTGCCCCGGCACGGCTGAGATCGATGATGGTCTGCCGGATGAAGGCGGATGCGCCGACGTCGACACCCCAGGTCGGCTGAGACACCAGGAACAGCTTTGGCTTGAGCGCGATCTCGCGTCCGACGATGAACTTTTGCAGGTTGCCGCCCGACAGGCTTTGCGCGGTCGACTGCGCTCCATTGGCCTTGACCTTGAACCTGTCGATGATGCCGGCGGCGAAAGCCTTGGCCTTGCGGCGATCGACCAGTCCGTTGCGCACCGTGCCGAAGCGATGCGCGGTCAGCACGGCGTTCTCCCACAGCGTGTGCGACGGCACAGCACCGCGTCCGAGCCTTTCTTCGGGAACAAAGGCGACGCCGAGCTTGCGGCGTTCGTGGGCACGCAGGCGGGCGGCGTCGGTGCCGCAAATCCTGATCGCGTCGCCGCGGTCATGGGTACGTTCGCCGCTGAGCAAGGCGATCAGCTCGGCCTGGCCGTTTCCGGAAACGCCGGCAATGCCGACGATTTCCCCGCCATGCACATTGAACGACACATCCTTCAGGTCGACGCCGAAATGGTCTCGGGCCGAGACTGAAAGGTTGTTGACCGCGAGCACCGGCTTGTCGCTCGGGCTTGGCGGACTGACATGCATTTCAGGCAGCTTGGAGCCGACCATCATGCGGGCAAGCTCCAGCGATGTCGTCTCCTTCGGGCGGGCGGTGCCGGTGACCTTGCCGTTGCGCAGCACGGTGGCGGTGTCGCAGAGCTCCTGCACTTCGTCGAGCTTGTGGCTGATATAGACGATGCTGCAGCCTTCGGCGGCGAGCTGCCGCAGCGTCTCGAACAGCTTGACCACTGCCTGCGGCGTCAGCACGGAAGTCGGCTCGTCGAGGATCAGGAGTTTCGGCGCCTGCAGCAGGCAGCGCACGATCTCCACACGCTGGCGCTCGCCAACCGACAAGTCGTGCACCTGGCGATACGGATCGATAGGCATGCCGTAGCGCATGGAGAGGTCGCGGATCTTTTCGGCAAGCGTCGGCAGATGGAACGTGCTGCTTGTCGACAAGGCAATATTCTCGACCACCGACACGGATTCGAACAGCGCAAAATGCTGGTAGACCATCTCGATGCCGAGAGCGCGGGATACCGCCGGATTGTGAGCGACGATCGGATTGCCATCGCTATGGATTTCCCCGGAGTCGGCCTGCGCCGCGCCGTAGATGATCTTCATCAGGGTGGATTTGCCTGCGCCATTCTCGCCCAAGACAGCGTGGATTTCGCCGGGTTGGATAGACAATGAAACGTCGTCATTGGCGACGACGCCTGGATAGCGCTTGCAGATGTTGCGCAGTTCTAAACGCGGATGCATGGCGGGTCCTGCCGTGGCGTGAAGCGGGGTTGGACTAGGCGCAAGCTGGCAGACGCCGAAGCATTCCAGCTTCGGCGCCGGATGGCTTTTTGAGCGACGATCAGCTCAGCTTGCCGATCATCCCCTTCACGAACCAGTTCATGCCGCGAATGTCGTCGTCGGCCAGAACCGAACCGGCGGCAACCTTGACGTTGCCGTCCTGGTCTTTCAGCTCGCCGGCATAGGGATGAACCTTGCCGCTGCCGATATCGGCCTCGAGCTGTTTGAGCTTGGCCTTGGTGTCGGCCGGAATGCCGTCATTGTAGGGCGCCATTTTCACGACGCCTGCCGCCAGTCCGTCCCAACGCACTTCCGGCTTCCAGGTGCCCGCGGCAACGGCCTTGGCGGCGCCAACATAGTCGCTCGTCCAGTCGAGCACGAATGCCGTCAATTGCTTGCCGGAACCGAATTTCGCCATGTCGCTGGCATAGCCGATCGACCAGGCGCCGCCTTCGCCGGCGACCTGGACACCGGTGGCCGTGTCCGTCATCGAGCAGATGACGTCGCAGCCTTGTGAAAGCAGGGTTTTGGCGGCCTCCTTTTCCTTGCCCGGATCAAACCAGGAGTTGAGGAAGATGGTGTTGCAGGTGGCGTTCGGGTTGACGCTTTGCGCACCGAGCAGCAGCGCATTGGCCGGCCCGACGATGTCGGGGATCGGGAAGCCGCCGATGAAGCCGATCTTGCCTGATTTCGACATGTAGCCGCCGGCAGCGCCGGCGACGAAAGTACCCTCGGAGTATTTGGCTTCGAAGGTGCCGAGATTGGCAAGGTGGACGATGCCGGAGCAATGTTCGAATGCCACTTTGGGGAACCGTGGCGCCACTTTCTGCATGGGCGTTCCGTGTGAAAAGCTGGTGCCGAAGATCAGCTTGTTGCCGGCGCTCGCCAGTTCGCGAAAAATGCGCTCGGCGTCCTGCGGCATGAAGATGTTGTCGATGACGGTCAGCTCGACCTTGTCGCCGAATGCGGCCTTGATGGCTTCGACACCGAGGCTGTGCTGCTTGGTCCAGCCGATTTCAGCCACTGGCGAGACATAGACGGCGCCGATTTTCAGCACCTCCTGCGCTTGTGCGATCGTGCTTAGGCCTCCTGCGCCAAGTGCTGCGCCCAGCGCGCTGCCGTATTTCAGGAAATCCCGTCTTGTTACGTCGTTCATGATGGTAACCCTCTGTTGGTTTTTTTGGTTGATGCCCGGCTTGTGGATGCCGGATCTGTTTTTGGAAGATGAACATGGAGATGCGCTGCGGCTCCGAGATGCGTTGCGGCGTCGCCATTCCCGGGCGACTTCGCCATCCTTCTGAGCGGAACCGCTGTTGTCGCCGCATCGGCCGTGCCGTCGAGATAGGGGGCAAGGGCCTCGGCCGGTGTCATTTCCGGAAACACCTCACGGTCCATGATGTAGCCGCGCACCACCGTGCGGTGGTGTGTGTCGATGAGATCCATGGCCTGCTTCAAGCGGCCTTTTTCCAGCAGGTCAACGACCCGCGAGTGATCGTCGAGCAGATTGCAATAGTCGAAATCGGCGGTAATGAGCGAGCGCAGCAGCGTCGTGCGGCGCACGAGTTGCGCATGGATTTCCTGCATCACCTTGTTGCGGCTGAGGCGCACGAACACCGTGTGGAACTCCTGGCCGAGCACGTCGGCCAGGGCATCATTGCCGGCGGCCACGGCCTGTCGCTGCCGTTCGACATGGTGGCGCAGTTCGGCCCAGCCGGCCGGGCCCAGCCGATCGCTGAGCTGTGCTGCCACGCCCTGTTCGACAAGCGTCAGGGCGTCATAGATTTCCATCGCCTCCTGCATGCTCGGCTTGGCGACGAAAGCACCGCGATTGCGCTCGATCTGGGCCAGTCCGTCATCGGCGAGGCGTATCAAAGCCTGGCGGACCACGATGCGGCTGACGTCGAATATTTCAGCAAGTTCGCGTTCACCGAGCTTGCAGCCGGGGACGAGACGATGATCAATGATGGCGCGCGTCAGCGTGTCGGCGATTGACTGGGAACGGCTGCTCACGAGACGGCGCTCCGCGCTGATTTCCACGCGTCTTTCGCAATGTCACTGCCGATGATCGGCGTCATTCCAGCGCCCCATATCCCAGGTTGCGGTGTGCCATATATGGGATGCAATCCTTTCAGTCTGTCAACCAAAAAACATTCATTGGCTACAAAAAATGCATTGATTGATATCCAATCTTGTGTTTGCAATGGTGGCGCTGACCAAGCCGGGTTCGATGTGAAGAGCCGGCCAGGGAGGACGATTGCGATGACCAGCCCTTGCAGCGACGGGGTTCTCTTGAACGACTGGCATATTGTTGCGGATTGCTCGATGCTGTCCGCTGGTGCTCCGTTCACCACACGGCTTTTGGGGGTCGCTCTCTCGATCACCTGCAAGGGACGCTACAACAAGGAGATCGTCCGCCAGGACACCGGCGAACAGGTCAATTCTGCCGAGCGCTACGGCTTCGTCTGGGCATGTCTTGGCAAGCCCTGGCGGGACATCATTTACATTCCGGAATCGAACGAGTCGGACCGGCATCTGGTCAGCGGCGGCTCGATCGCGGTCAAGGTGTCGGGTCTGCGCGCCGTCGAGAATTTTCTCGACATGGGGCACTTCCCCTTCGTGCACACAGGCCTGCTGGGTGACGAGCCACACACCGAAGTGGTGCCCTACAGGGTCGAGATCACCGACAAGGACGAGGTGCTGGCGACCGAATGCAAATTCTATCAACCGCTGGCCTCGCCGACCGCAAAGGAAGGCTTTGTCGTCGACTACATCTATAAGGTGATCCGGCCGTATACGGTGGCCCTCTACAAGAGCAATCCTGTGAAGAAGGACCGGCTCGACGTCATCACCCTGTTCGTGCAGCCGGTCGATGAGGAGAACTGCGTCGCTCATCCCTTCCTTTGCTACCTTGTGGACGGCATCGACGCGGCAACGGTGCGCAGCTTCATGCAGCTGATTTTCGCCCAGGACAAGCCGATCCTGGAAAACCAGGTGCCACGACGGTTGCCGTTGGATCCGAGGGCTGAAACACCGATCCGCGCCGACGCCGTCTCTGTTTCCTACCGGCGCTGGTTGCGGGATCAGGCAATAACTTACGGCGCCATTCCGGCCCAGGCCTGATGGGATCGATGCCGGCCTGGCTCCTTCGAGGGACATGAAAATGATACAGACGAGATGCTCGGACCCGGTCATTCTTAATCTCTGGCATCCGATCGGTGCCATTGCCGAGACGACGCCAAACAGTGTGATGGAAACGACTCTGCTCGGCGAGCAGGTCAGTTTCGCAATTGGCACGACCGGCGCCATCGGGGTCTGGATATCCAGGCCCGACCTGCCATCCGGCGCCCGGGTCGATCCGGCATCGATCCGTGAAACGCTGCCCGCCAAGAGCGCCTATGGCTATGTCTGGACCTCGCTCGGCTCGCCGCCGGCAGAGCTGTTTCCGATCCCTGAATATGAAGAGCCGGACCGCCGCAAGCTCAACGCGGCAACGTTTGGCGTCAATGTCTCGGCGCCGCGCGCCATCGAGAATTTTCTCGACATGGGCCACTTTCCCTATGTGCACACCGACATCCTCGGCGTCGAACCGCATACCGAGGTCAAGGAATATGACGTCGAGATATCCGTCGACCGCGACGAGATACTGGCCACGCGTTGCCGCTTCTTTCAGCCGATGGCTTCCACAGCTTCGGATGGTGGCGCGGATGTGGACTACGTCTACCGCGTGCCACATCCCTATTGCTCGGTGCTCTACAAATCGAGCCCGGTCGACGAAGCACGGCGGGATGTCATCGCCATCTTCCTGCAGCCTGTCGACCAGGAGCATGTGCGCGCCCACATGCTGCTTTGCGTGCTCGACGAAGACAATGAAGACAAGATCATCAAGCGCTTCCAGCAGACGATCTTCGGGCAGGACAAACCGATCCTCGAGAACCAGGTGCCGAAACGCCTGCCGCTGGACCCGCGCGCCGAAACACCGATCCGGGCCGACAAGTCGGCCATCGCCTACCGACGTTGGCTTAGCCAGAAGGGCGTGACCTACGGCGTCATCCCGGTTGCGGCCTGACACTATTTTTGGAGATGACGAATGTTGCAAGAAGCCAGAAGCCGGTGGCATCCGATCGCCGCTGCCTATGATTTGCCTTACCGCCACGTCTTCCACGGCCAGCTGCTTGGTCGGGAATTCGCCGTCTGGCGGGCCGATGATGGCTACGTCAACATCTGGGAGAATCGCTGCCTACATCGCGGTGTAAGGCTGTCGATCGGTATCAATGACGGCCGCGAGCTGAAATGCCAGTATCATGGCTGGCGCTATTCGAACCGCACCGCAGGCTGCACCTATATTCCCGCCCATCCGGCCGACGCGCCGGCGCGCACCATCACCAACCGCACCTTTCCGGCGGTGGAGCGCTATGGCCTCGTCTGGTCGTCCGAAGAGCCGCAAGGGGAGGTGCCCGATGTCGCCGGGCTGCTGGAAGGCCAGTTGCTTGCCTTGCGCGGCATTCCGGTCGATGCGCCTGCCGGCAAGGTTGTCGAGAGGTTGAAAGCCTATCGGTTCCAGCCCAGCGGGGCCGTCGAGGGCGACGCCGCCGAGATGCTGGTCGAAACCGTGCAGGATTTTGCCGTGGCGCTCCGCTCGCGTGCCGGCAGCCAGGAGACGCATGGCGTCTTCTTCGTTCAACCCGTCGATTCCAACCGTTCGGTCATTCGCGGCGTGCTCGATCGGGACATCGAGGGAGCCGCGCGCATCGCCGTCTTGCGCCACCACAATGAACGGCTCGGCAAGCTGCGCGATGCGGCGGAACGTGAGGCGGCAAGCGCCGCCGCGCCCGCGCCGATCGAGCCTGTTTACGAAAAAGTGTCAGCCGAACTCGCCGAAATGCCGGAACTGACGACGCATGGCCGCAAGGCGGCGCTGCGCGTCTCCGTGGCAAGGAAATGGCAGGCCGCCGATGGCATAGCCGGCTTCGAGCTTCGCCCGATCAAGGGCCTTTTGCCCACTTTCCAGCCAGGCGCCCATATCGATGTCCACATGCCCAATGGCGAGGTCCGGCAATATTCGATCACCAACGGTCCTGGCGAAACCGACAGCTTTACCATCGGCGTCAAGCTGGAGAGGGATTCGAAGGGCGGTTCGAAATGCATGCACGAGACGGTGCGTGAAGGCGATGTGCTGGCGATCTCCGAGCCGCGCAACAATTTCCCGCTGCGCCGCGACGCGATCAAGACGCTGTTCGTCGCCGGCGGTATCGGCATCACGCCGTTGCTGGCGATGGCGCAGGCGCTGAAGAACCAGGATCTGGCGCACGAATTGCACTATTTCGCGCAAGGGGAGGAGCATCTCGCCTTTTCCGATCGGCTGCGGCAACTCGGTGGCTCACTGGTGCCGCATCTTGGCCTCACGCCGGAACAGACAGGCGCGAAACTGCACGAACTGCTTTCCGCATACCGGAACGGCATGCACGTCTATATCTGTGGCCCAGGCCCGATGCTGGAAGCTGCCCGCAAGACCGCGGCAGAACAGGGTTGGCCGGACGCTGCCGTGCATTTTGAGTATTTCAAGAACACCAACGAGATCGATGACAGTTCGAGCTTCGAAGTGGCCCTGGCACGCTCCTGCGTCACGCTCAAGGTGCCTGCCGGCAAGACCATCATGCAGGTCATGCGCGAGAACGGCATCGATGTGCCGTCGTCCTGCGAGCAGGGCGCCTGCGGCACTTGCGTGGCGACGGTGATCGAAGGCGAACCGGACCATCAGGACGTCTATTTGAACGACGCCGAAAAACAGGCCGGGACCAAGATCATGACCTGCGTTTCGCGGGCCAAGTCGGCACGCCTCGTGCTGGACATCTAGGAGCAGCCGATGATCACGCTTTATGACTACGAACTCTCCGGCAATTGTTACAAATTGCGGCTGCTGATGAGTTTCCTCGGCATCGACTACAAGACCGTGCCTGTCGACTTCTACCCCGGCCGCGAGCACAAATCCGAATGGTTCCTGAGGCTCAATCCGCTCGGACAGCTGCCGGTGCTCGACGATGACGGTCTTGTGCTGCGCGACGCCCAGGCCATTCTTGTCTATCTTGCCGCCAATTATGATCCGTCAAACAGCTGGTACCCGCTAGACAATCCGGCGCTGCTTGGTGAGATCAGCCAGTGGCTGGCTTTTGCCGACGGCATCACCGGAACGGCATCGGCGGCGCGGCTGCATGACGGCCTGTTCTACGATTTCGACATCGATGCGGCGCGCGCCGGCGCGCATCGGCTGTTCCGCATCCTCGACGAGCATCTGTGGTTCGGCGAACAGCAAGGCCGCGACTGGATCTGTTCGGCCGGCCGCCCGACCATCGCCGACATCGCCTGTTTTCCTTACGTCATCCTGTCGGAAGAGGGCGGCATTCCGCGTCAGGACTATCCGGCAATCCGGCGCTGGTGCGACCGGGTCAAGCGCATCAAGGGGTTTACGGTGATGTCGGGCGTGTTCCCGGCTGGTCCCGGCAAGGTCGCCGCTTAGAGCATGATCCCGAAAAGTGGAATCCGGTTTTCGGAAAAGATCATGCCCAAACACTGAGATAGAGCCCCATCCCGATGCCATCGGGATGGAACAGGCTTTAGACCGATCACCACGAGCGGAGCCATGGCTTCGGCAAGAACAAGTTTTGGGAGAGAGAAAAGATGAAAACCCGCGCCGCAGTTGCTGTCGCTGCCGGAAAGCCGCTGGAGATCATGGAGGTCGACCTCGACGGCCCGCGCGAGGGCGAGGTGCTGGTCGAGATCAAGGCGACCGGCATCTGCCATACCGACGAATTCACGCTTTCCGGCGCCGATCCCGAAGGCCTGTTCCCGGCGATCCTCGGCCATGAGGGTGCCGGCGTGGTGGTCGATGTCGGCAAGGGCGTCACTTCGGTCAAGAAGGGCGACCATGTCATCCCGCTCTACACGCCCGAATGCCGGCAGTGCCCGTCCTGCCTGTCGCGAAAAACCAATCTGTGCACGGCCATCCGCGCCACGCAGGGCCAGGGCCTGATGCCGGATGGTTCGTCGCGTTTCTCGATCGGCAAGGACAAGATCTTCCACTATATGGGCTGCTCGACCTTCTCCAACTTCACCGTGCTGCCTGAGATCGCGGTGGCCAAGGTCAATCCCGACGCCCCCTTCGACAAGATCTGCTACATCGGCTGCGGCGTCACCACCGGCATCGGGGCTGTGATCAACACCGCCAAGGTCGAGCAAGGCGCGACCGCGGTCGTCTTTGGCCTCGGCGGCATCGGCTTGAATGTCATCCAGGGGTTAAAACTTGCCGGCGCCGACATGATCATCGGCGTCGACCTCAACAACGACAAGAAGGCTTGGGGCGAGAAGTTCGGCATGACGCATTTCGTCAATCCGAAGGAGATCGACGGCGATGTCGTGCCGCACCTCGTCAACATGACCAAGCGCGGCGCCGACCAGATCGGCGGTGCCGACTACACATTCGACTGCACCGGCAGCACCAAGGTGATGCGCCAGGCGCTGGAAGCCTCGCATCGCGGCTGGGGCAAGTCGGTGGTCATCGGCGTGGCCGGCGCCGGCCAGGAGATCTCGACGCGGCCGTTCCAATTGGTCACCGGACGGACCTGGATGGGCACCGCTTTTGGCGGCGCGCGCGGCCGCACCGATGTGCCGAGGATCGTCGACTGGTACATGGACGGCAAGATCCAGATCGACCCGATGATCA
>NZ_JAMYSA010000070.1:0-33403 GCF_040321735.1 Mesorhizobium sp. M0293 | reverse complement strand
TCTCCCCCGCAAGGGGGGAGCTTGGTTGGCATCCGCGCCTTCGCCAATGCCCCACCTTGCAGGACTGGCATATCCGCCAACGCTGCTAATCTCCCCCCTTGCGGGGGAGATGCCCGGCAGGGCAGAGGGGGGTGCCTCGCGCCGACTCACGCAGTGGCGACCTTGATTGCCGGGTACAGCGCTCGGTAGCGCTGATAGGCATCCGCATAGGCGCCGCCGAGCGTCACGTCCGGTTCGATCGTGGCATCCGTTCTGGGTGCCGTACAGATTTCGAGCGGATCGGCACCCGTCGCCGCGATCAGGCCGAGCCGCGCAGCGCCAAAGGCGGCGCCGAAGTCGCCGTCGGCGGGAATGTCGACAGGCAGTTGAAGCGCGGTGGCAATCGCCTTCAGCCAATAGCGCGAGCGCGAACCGCCGCCGATCGCCGTCACCCGCGTCAAGGTCGTGCCGGCCTTGGCCAACGCTTCGAGACTGTCGCCGAAGGCAAAGGCGACGCCCTCCAGCACGGCCTGGGTCAGCACGGCACGGCTCGATTCATGCGCCAGCCCGGTGAACGCGCCGCGAATGGCGGAATCATTGTAGGGTGTGCGCTCACCCGAGAGATAAGGCAGGAAGGACACGCCGCTGGGCGCCTTCAATGTGTCGCCGAGATCGGCGGTCAACTCGCCGGCACTCTTCCCGGTGATTTCGGACAGCCAATTGAGCGAATCGGTTGCCGACAGGATGACGCCCATCTGGTGCCAGGTGTTCGGAAGCGCGTGGCAGAAGGTATGCACGGCACTTGCCGGGTTGGGCAGATAGGAAGCATTGGCGGCAAACAGCACCCCCGACGTGCCGAGCGAAACGAAAGCGTTGCCGGCGCCGACCGTGCCCATGCCGCAGGCCGAGGCCGCATTGTCACCGGCGCCACCGGCGATCGGAATGCCGGCCGGGACACCCCATTTCGAGGCCAGTTCGGCACGCAGCGCGCCTGCCTTCTCGGTGCCCTCGACCAGCGACGGCATCTGCTTTTCATCGAGCGATGTCGCCGCGAGCAGGTCGGCACTCCAGCGGCGCTTGCCGACATCGAGCCAGGACGTGCCGGCGGAATCCGACATTTCCGAAATGTGTTCGCCCGTAAGCCAGAGCCGCAGGAAATCCTTGGGCAGCAGCACTTTTGCGACCTTGGCGAACACGGCTGGCTCGTTGTTCTTCACCCAGGCAAGCTTCGGCGCGGTGAAACCGGGAAACACGATGTTGCCGGTCAGCGCGCGGAAGCGCGGGTCGGCGTCAAGCGCCGCCGCTTCGGCATGGCTGCGTGTATCGTTCCACAGGATGCAGGGGCGCAGCACCTTGTCGGCGGCATCGAGCAGCGTTGCACCGTGCATGTGGCCGGACAGGCCGATACCCTTGACCGCGGCGAACTCCCCGGGATGCCTGGCTTTGAGGTCGGCAATCGCCTCCTCGCAGGCGCGGATCCAGTCGTCGGGGTTCTGTTCCGACCAGCCTGGATGCGGTCGCGACACGTCGATCGACGCATGGCCGGAACCGATGACGGTTTGCCCGGCATCGATCAGCAGCGCCTTGACGCCCGATGTCCCGAGATCGAGGCCGAGATACATGGTTTCCTCCCTTGCCATTAATTTTTTCGAGCCTCGAAAAAATCTGGCTTGGTCAGTTTTTAAGACAAGATCGGTCGCGGGTCAATTCTCTGACAAATTGGCCGCACGCCGCGAAAGCAGCGCCGACAGCGGACTGTCGGGCCGTGCCATCGATCGTTCTGCCGTCAGCGCCCTGGCAAGCGCATCGTCCCCGGCACGCAGGGCCGCCTCGATCAGTGTCAGGTCGATGACGTCGCGTTGGGCGTGGCTGCCGCCGAAACGGTGGGCGATCGCCCGGATCGGCGGGATCAGCCGCACGGTCTCGGCGTAGTTGCCCTCGCCGAACGCCTTGATGGCGAGCGTCAGGGGATAGCCGACATCCCTGGTGAAAGCCGCGTTGTCATCGCCGCCACACATGGCCTCGCGCTGTGCGTCGAGCAAGGTCTGAACCGGCGCGTCGAGCCCGGCGCCGACAAAGGCCATCATCGCGTGGGCATCGTTGAAGGCATAGTTGCCGGCGCCGGCCTTGGGCACCCAGTTGGCGGCGAGCGCCGTCCAGCGGTCGCCGACATCGACACCGACGAGATAAAGCCGCCACAGGATTGCCGAGGCGTCGACCATGTTGAGCGCCAGCGTCGAGCGCGCGCCGTAGATGGGGCCGTCATAGAGCGCGAGCACTTCGTCCGTTTCGCCGAGATCATAATGGAACAGCGCCAGGTGCCACCAATTGTGCACCTTGAGGAAGCTTTCCTTCGTCCACGCTTCGGGATTGGCGCGCATCCAGGCGATGCCATCCCTTTGCCGGCTTTGCATCTCCATGACATGGGCGACGGCGTGCTGCGCCCACCCGTCGCGTGGCTCCAGATCGATCGCGGCGCGGCCAAGCCTCTCGGCCCTGATATAGTCACCCATTTCCTCCAGCCCGAAAGCCTGCATGCCGAGGATGGCGTGGTAGCCCGGCATGTCGCTTTGCCAGGACGGCAGCGCGCGGCCGATACGGTCACGCAGCATGCGGGCATTGCCTGTGAAGAAATCGATCTGATGTCCGGTCTGCAGCGCCACCGCGTCGAGCGGGAAGTCGATGGCGATATCCCTAAGCATGGCTCCGGCATCATGCCAGCGCCCGCTGGCGAGATGGCCAAGGGCCGCGACATGCGCCTGCTCGCGCGTGGTCGCGGCAAGCGGCAGTGCGGCCTGATGGCAAGCCTTGGCCACGGCCGTCGCCTCCCGCTCGGTGGCGAGGCCGAAGAGATAGCCCTTGAAGACATGCGCCATGACGAAGCCGGGAGCTTCCGCAATGGCGCGGTCGATCGAGGCTACGGGATCGCCGATGAAGCACTGCAGTTCACGCACTGCCTGGCTGTAGGGCGTGAACCCCGGCTCCGTCGCGCCCGAAAATGTCAGGCCGAATGCGTCCCTGATTGCCATGCAACATCCTTTGATCGGCCCGTTGCGGGCGCCACGCCCTTCGGGCCAGGACAATCTTAAGGCATGGACCACAAACGTGCCAACCACGCGCTACTCTGGGCCATTTCAGTAGTCTTTGCAGTTTAGCAACCATGCGGGGCAGATTAGGCTTTGTAAAGGCGAACGAATTGTGTCTTCATTGCGGCATCGGGCGGGGGCTTGAAATCGCGAATCGAGAGGGGCGCGATGCGGCATCTGAAAAACAGGCTTCCGAACAGTCGTTCGGAGGATGCGGAAGACACAGTTGCTTTGCTGCGGCGAAGGCCGCCCGGGCTACATCCATGGTTCATTAGCCTTCTCGCAACTACAGCCTTTGCGTTGCTGCCCAGTTCCGCTGCATTTGCCGCATGCGTGCTGGGCCCATCCGCCGGGAACACCGTTTACACCTGCGACAGCGGCTCATCAGGCGGCAGCCTCACCGATGCCGATGGCGACAACACGCTGAATTTCCCCGCCGGCGGGACCGGGCAGATATCAGGCAACGTCACCTTTGGCGTCGGTACGGATCGCATCAACATGCAGTCCGGCACCATTACCGGCACTGTCGATCAGGGCGGCGGCACCGATTTCTTCACCATTGGCGCGGGTACCGTAGCCGGCAATGTCCAGCAGGGCGCCGGCATCGACGATTTCAACATGAGCGGCGGCCAGATCGGCTCGCTCAACCAGGGCGATGGCCTTGACACGTTCACCATGACGGGCGGCCGCATCGTCGATTTCTTCGACGATGGCGACAATGCCGTGATGACGGGCGGCCGCATCGGCCGCGTCAACATGAAGCTCGACCAGAACTATTTCAACATGTCAGGCGGCACCATCGACCGCAACCTCGTCACCGGCTTCGACAAGGACACGATCATCCTGTCGGGCGGCACCATCGGCGGCAACATCAGCGTCAGCGGTGGCAATGACAGCGTGACGGTCACCGGCGGCACGGTGGGCGGCGACATCCTGATGAGCTTTGGCGCCGACAACTTCGTCTGGAATGGCGGCGGCATCATTTATGGCGCCGTCGATCTCGGCGGCGACAACGACACCGCCAAGCTCAGCAACCTCACCAACGCCAATCTCGGCGCCACGGATGCAATCACTGGTGGCCTCGGCACCGACGCACTGACCCTGGACAACGTCAAGCTGCATGGGATCAGCCGGCTCCAGAACTGGGAAAGCATCGGCGCCACCGACGACACCGAGCTGACGCTCGACGGCAATCTTGTGCTGGGCGACAGCGGCACCGGGACTGGTTCGCTCAGCGTCGATGCCGCGAGCACGCTCTATGGCGGCGGCTTCAACGCGGCGATCCAGGCCTTTACGGCGGGCCAGCTGGCGCAGGTCACCAATGCCGGACGCATTGATCTGACCAACGGCAGCACCGGCGCGACAGATCGGCTGACGATATCAGGCAATTATACCGGCCTGGGCGGCCTGCTGTTGATCCAGACCGAACTCGGCGATGACAGTTCCGCGTCCGACCGGCTTGTCCTGTCGGGCGGCACGGCTTCCGGTTCGACCGGCATCTCCGTGGTCAATCTCGGCGGCGCCGGTGCTGCGACGACGCAGGACGGCATCATGGTCGTCCAGGCGGTCAACGGCGCCAACTCGGGCGCCTCCACCTTCGCGCTCGACGCACCGGTCGCCGCCGGTGCCTTCGAATATTATCTGTTCAAGGGTGGCGTCAGCGCCGGCAGCGAGGAGAATTGGTACCTGCGCTCGACGTTGAACACGCCGGCCCCGCCGGCCCCAGCCCCGCCAGTGGTCGAACCTACGCCGCCGGAACCGGTGCCGCCGGCGGCCGAGCCGCCGCCCCCGCCGCCTTCCGAGTTGCCGCCAACGCCGCCGCCGACCGAGGGCGACATCAACAACCCGCCGGTCGACCCGACACCACCAGTGCAGGCCGCCGATCCGGAGCCCGAGCCGCCGCCGCCACCACCACCGGCGCCACCAGCGGATCCGCCACCGCCACCGCCACCGGTGCCGACGGAAGCGCCCGACCTGCCAACACCGGCCGGGGGAGAGGAAATCCTGCTCTATCGCATCGAGGTTCCGGTCTATTCGGCCTTACCGCCGGTCGCCGAACATCTGGCAATGACGACGCTCGGCACCTTCCACCAACGGCGTGGCGAGCAGAGCCTGTTGTCGAACACCGAGCTGTCGCCGGTCTGGGGCCGTATCTTCGGCCAGGACAGCAAGATGGCTTATTCGGGAACGGTCTCGCCGTCCTTCGACGGTACTCTGTTCGGCTTCCAGGGCGGCTTCGACGTGTTCGGTCGAGAAACCAGCTCCGGTTCGGTCGATCGCGCCGGCCTGTTCATTGCCTATGCCAGTATGAATGGAGATGTGCGCGGCCAGGCGCTGGGACAGGACAATCTGTCCGTCGGCGGTATCGATCTCGATGGCACCAGTGTCGGCGGCTACTGGACCCGCATCGGCCAGGGCGGCTGGTATCTGGACGGCGTCTTGATGGCCACGTTCTTCGGTGGAAACGCGACATCGTCGCGCGATGTCGGCATCGACATCGGCGGAACCGGCATCACCGCTTCGCTGGAAGGCGGTTATCCCATAGCGTTGGGACAAGGCTGGACGCTCGAACCGCAGGCGCAACTGGTCTGGCAGCATCTGTCGCTTGACGACACCAAGGACCTGTTCTCGTCGGTTTCCTTCGATCCCGACGACAGCGTCACCGGCCGGCTGGGCGTGCGGCTGCAGGGCGAGACTGCTATCAACGGCGTGCCACTGCAGCCCTACCTCAAAGCCAACATCTGGCATGATTTCGGCGGGACCAGCCATGTCAATTTCGACACCACCGACATCTCGACCGAGGGCAGATCGACCTCGTTCGAATTCGGCGGCGGCGTGATCGCCAAGGTGACGGACAAGGTCAGCATCTTCGCCACCGGCGACTACACCACCAATCTCGGCGGCGACAAACGCCGTATCCTCGAAGGCAATCTGGGATTCAGCGTCAAGTGGTGAGGCTGATCATGATCCCGAAACCGGGTTTCGGGGTCATGATCAGAATTCAGAATAGAGCCTAATTGCCCGAACGCATCGCCACCGTGGCGATGCCGGCGCCAACCAGCAGCGTGCCGCCGGTGCGGTTGAAGATGCGGATTGCCTTGGGATTGCGCACGACGTTGCGTGCGCGTGCCGCGATCAGCGCATAGCCGAAGGCATTGGCGAAGGCGAGCGCCAGGAAAGTCGTCTCGAAGATCAGCATCTGCGTCCAGAAATCGGCGTGCCGGTCGAGGAACTGCGGCAGGAAGGCGACGAAGAAGGTGATGCTTTTCGGGTTGAGCGCGGTGACCAGCCAGGCATGCGCCATCATCTTGGCCGACGACACCGCATCGGTCCGCGGTTCGGCCTTCAGCGCGCCGCCGGCGCGGAACAGTTTCACGCCGAGATAGATCAGATAGCCGGCGCCGATCAGCTTCAGGATGGTGAAGACGGTCGCCGAGGCCGCAAGCAGCGCGCCGATGCCCAGCATCGACAAGGTCATCGCGGTGAAGTCGCCAAGCGCCACGCCGACGGCCATCGGCAGCGCGGTGCGCCAGCCCTGGCCCAGCGCATAGGACACGACCAGAAGGATGGTCGGACCCGGGATGATGAGGAGGATCGTCGATGCGGCAGCGAAGGCGGCCCAGTTTTCGAAGGACATGCTCGTCTCCTTTGAGCGTAAAGAAGAGGATAAATCCTTGGGTCCGGGAGAATGTAAAGAGGCGATTTCTCTAATTTCGCCAACGGCAGGCCGGTGTCAGTTCGCGCCGCTCAGCGCGCTCACGATATCGGCCAGGCTGACATTGGCACCGAGAACGGTTGCCGCCGCCACAATGGCCGCGGCAAAAAGCGTGATGTCGGTTTTTAACGTCTTGCACATGGAGGCCCCTCGCTGATCGCTTGAGGAGTACGAAGCGCCAGCGCCGGGATTATGACCCGACCGAGGTCTTTTCGCGCAGCAGCTCCCCAGTCGACGGGTCGAGAGGGAGGTCGAAAGCCAACACGGTCATGCGCAAACGCAGGCTGTGCAAGGCCTTCACGCTTTATCAACCATGAATGATGAAAATGCCTGCTATCCGGCCGGACCGTGCTTCCCGCCGACAGCGTAGGGTTTGGGTATATGGGTGAGTTGCCGCAAGGTCCAACGCCGCCGCGAAACGGCGACGCAAGCGTAGCCGATCATCATCTTTCCCGCCGCGCCATCCTGTCCGGGGCAGGCGCGCTGGCGCTGCTCAGCGCCGCCGGTTGCTCGACCTCGGGCGGTGGCCTGCCGGCGCTCGAACTCGACGATACCGTCACCAGCTCCGTGCCGATCCGGCCGAGCATCAGTGTCGACAAGAACATCACCAGCCCCGGCGTCATGTATGCCGCGCTGACGGATGGCGGCTTCAACGTGCCGGAAGTGCCGTATCTGAAGGTCAAGCCGGAATTCCGTCGCCAGATCGTCGTCGACACGACAGGCGAGGCACCCGGCACCATCGTCGTCCATCTGCAGGAGCGCATGCTCTATCTCGTCCAGCCGGGTGGGGACGCCATCCGCTACGGCGTCGGCATCGGCAAGGACGGCTTCCGCTGGTCCGGCCGCGCCAACATCCAGTACGGCAGGGAATGGCCGACCTGGACGCCGCCGCCGGAGATGATCGCCCGGAAGCCCGAACTGGTGAAATGGCAGGCCGGCCAGCCCGGCGGCCTCACCAACCCGCTCGGCGCGCGCGCCCTCTATATCTACCAGGACGGCAAGGACACCGGCTATCGTATCCACGGCTCGCCCGAATGGGCGAGCATCGGCCAGGCGATGTCGTCGGGTTGCGTGCGCCTGATCAACCAGGACATCATCGACCTCTACAGCCGCGTCTCCAAGAAAAACCCGGTGGTGGTCGTCTGACACGTCACCCGCTCCACTCTTCCGTTGCGCGATAGCGAAAGACAGGCGAATGTGCCTGCGAATTCATCGCTCGGGAGACGTCAGGAATGGCCGGAACTTTTGTCATCGCGCAGGGCGGCGGCCCAACCGCCGTCATCAACCAGACGGTGGTCGGGGCGACACTGGAGATCCGCAAGCGGCATCCCGGTGCCAAGGTTCTCGGTTCCATCCACGGCGTGCGCGGTATCCGTGACGGCAACTATGTCGATCTTTCGGCAATCCCGGAGGATCGGCTGCGGCTGATTGCCGGAACGCCAAGTGCCGCCCTTGGCTCGACGCGTGACAAGCCGGATGCCGCCTATTGTGACGTCATCCTCAACGGACTGAAGAAGGCGGGCGCCGATGCCTTCATCTATATCGGCGGCAACGACACGTCGGGCACGCAGCAGATCCTGACCGATGCCGCAGGCGGCACGATCGCTTTCGTCCATGCGCCAAAAACCATCGATAACGACCTCGAGGAAAACGACCACACGCCGGGCTTCATTTCGGCGGCCGAGTTCGTCGCCGGCGCCTTTCTCTCCGTCGACCTCGATTTTCGCGCGCTGCCCGGCATCTATGTCGGCATCGTCATGGGCCGGCATGCCGGCTTCCTGACCGCCGCCGCAGCAGCATGGCAGCTCGACCCCGACAGCGGCCCGCACCTGCTCTATGTGCCCGAACGCCCATTCTCGGCCGCCGGCTTCATCGACGACGTGCGCGCCACGCTCGACCGCCACAAACGCTGCATCGTCGCTGTCTCGGAAGGCGTCAGCACCGCCGACGGCAAGGCGCTGGTCGAAAGCCTGGTGCCGCCGGACAAGCTCGAGCGCGATGCGCATGGCAACGTCAAGCTGTCGGGCAGCGATCTGCCGGCCGCACTTGAGCGTGCACTGGCCGAAGGCCTGCCCGGCAAGCGCGCCCGCGTCGATGCGCTCGGCTACATGCCGCGCGGCTATGTCGGCGCCATCAGCACGGTCGACGCGCAGGAGGCGTTCGATGCCGGCGCTTTCGCCGTCACTGTCGCTGAACAGGGCGGCGGCTCGGTGGCGCTGCAATATGACGGCGCCAAAACGGTGCTGAAGAAGGTGCCGCTGAAGAACGTCGCCGGCAAGACCCGCCATATGCCGGATAATTTCATGAAGCCCGATGTCAATCAGCTGTCCGATGCCGGCATGGCCTATCTCAAGCGGCTGGTGCCGGAAAAGTACAAGGTCGGGAAGCCTTTCGTCTGATGCCGGATCACAGCTGATGCCTGGCTCACACCTGATGCCGGCGTGGTTCAGCAGAAGCATTGTTGACGACAAGACGACGATGCTGACCGAACCGTTCGTGCATGAGTACCTGCGCGCCAACATCTGGCACCTGCGCGGCCGCGACGCCGACCTTTTGGTCGACACCGGCATGGGCATCCGTCCGCTGGCGCCGCAGATCCAGACGCCGCAGGGCAAGCCGCTGCTGGTCGTCGCCACCCACATCCATCTCGATCATGTCGGCTCGCTGCACGAATTCCGATGGCGGGCAGGGCCAAGGTACAGCGCGGAGCAGTTCGAGAGCATGGATGAGGCGGCGACCTACGCTTACATGTTCCACGATCTCGAAGGCGCCGTCTCGAAACCGCCGGCGCCGGGCTGGAAGGCGGCCGACTACAAAATCCCGTCCGCACCGTTGACGCGAACCCTGGACGAGGGCGACATCGTCGATCTCGGGGACCGGCAATTCCGTGTGCTGCATCTGCCTGGCCATTCGCCTGATTCGATCGCGCTGTTCGACGAGGCCGACGGCCTGTTCTTCAGCGGCGACGCTATCTACGACGACACACTGATCGACGATCTGCCGGATTCGGACCGAACGGCTTATATCAGTACCATGCAGCGCCTGCTCGACCTGCCGATCCGCATCGGCCATGGCGGCCACGGACCGAGCTTCGACAGCAAGCGCATGCATGACATCGCCACTGCGTATCTCGGACGAATCGGTGGGATCTGATGCGCCCGGCGGGGCAGGGAAGACCGGACTGGCGCGTCGCCTGACAACATCGTGACCGGCCGTCATCCGGAAATTAAATCTTCGTAAGGTCGCCCGAAAACCCTAAATCGGGCCAACCCGCACCCTAGATGGAACGCTGTCGATCCGGTCGGCTGCCATGCCAGGCGAGACGGGCAATCGCGACCTTCGACACGCCAGATGGCCGGTTTTTCCTCACAGGGGCCGCCACGGCGCCGGATCAACTCTCGCCCGGACAAACGACCATGTCAGATATCCTTCGCAGACATCGCGTCGCGGCCTTGCTGGGCGCTGCGCTGATCATATCCCCCTTCGTCATGACTTTTGCTCAAAGCGCCAGCGACGCGATTCCGACAACCCAGACACCTGTCGCCGGCATAACGGCTCCCAACGGCTCGTTCGCCCCCATCGTGGCGGCCGACAAGCCGGCGGTGGTGACGATCACCACGGTCATGAAGGCACAGCCGGAAAGCCCGGACGACGGCATGCCTCTCGGCAACTCGCCATTCGACGACTATTTCCGCCAGTTCTTCGGCGACCAGGGCATGCCCGCCCCGCGGACACCGCCGCAGCAGCAGGCACCGCGCGCCGAGGCACTCGGCTCCGGCTTCATCGTCGCCGCCGACGGCACCATCGTCACCAACAATCATGTCGTCGATGGCGCCTCTTCGATCAAGGTGACGCTGGACGATGGCACCGAACTTCCCGCCAAGCTCGTCGGCCGCGATGCCAAGAACGATCTCGCCGTGCTCACGGTCAAGTCGGACAAACCCCTGCCAACCGTCAAATGGGGTGATTCCGACAAGCTCATGCCAGGCGACCAGGTATTGGCCTTCGGCAATCCGTTCGGCATCGGCACCACGGTCACGGCTGGTATCGTTTCGGCGCGCGGCCGCGACCTGCACAGTGGCCCGTTCGACGACTTCATCCAGATCGACGCCCCGATCAATCATGGCAACTCCGGCGGTCCGCTGGTCGATGTGAACGGCAATGTCGTCGGCATCAACACGGCGATCTATTCGCCCAATGGCGGCAGCGTCGGTGTCGGCTTCGCCATCCCGTCGGACCAGGCCCAGAAGGTGGTCGCCAAGTTGATGAAAGGCGGTTCCATCCAGTACGGCTATCTCGGCGTCGAGATCCAGCCGGTGACCCCGGATGTGGCTGGTGCCATCGGGCTCGACCATCCTGGCGGCGCGCTGGTTTCGCATGTCAATGAGGGCTCGCCGGCCGCCAGGGCCGGTGTCGAGACCGGCGACGTCATCACCGGCTTCGCTGGACAGGATGTCAAGGATCCCAAGGATCTGTCGCGGGCGGTCGCCGATGTCGCGCCCGGCGCCCGGGAGACACTGAACGTCTGGCGCAAAGGCAAGGCCGTGGATATTTCCGTCAATGTCGGGCGCAACACCGATGACGTGAAGACGGCGTCGGTGGACGACGGATCCGGCGCGCCTAGCGCCGGCCAAGGCTCGCGCGTGCCGGCGATGGGGCTTGGCCTGATGGACATCACTCCCGACATCCGCGAGCAGCTGAATCTCGCCGACAATCAGCGCGGCGCGGTCGTTGCCAGCGTCAATCCCGACAAGGCAGCCGCGGCTTCCGGAATCCAAGCCGGCGACATCATCGTCGCCGTCAATCAGATGCCGGTGAAGAGCGCCAGGCAAGTGACGCAGGCGATCGCCCAGGCCGGCAAGTCCGGCAAGAAGTCGGTGCTTCTGCTGGTCGAGCGCGACGGCAGCCAGATCTATGTCGCGGTGCCGTTTGCCAATGGCTGACGCATCGCGCTGAATTAGGACAGAGGCGTCAGGTTCGACAAGCCTGCCGCCCCTGTCCGTCAAGATTTCGGTTGCCCGCAGCGGCATCATCGAGAAAACTGCGACGGGCTGATGGATGCCTGCTGCAGAGGAATTACCGCGATGGTCACCCGAGGTTTCTCTTCAGGACGGCGCCCGCCAACCGATGATGATGCGCGCATACCGCCCGGCCAATATCTCGAGCAGGGTTTTCCGGTCCTGTCGGCCGGTCCGACGCCGCGCGTGCGCATAGAGGATTGGTCTTTCACGCTAAAACATGGCCCGCGGCCCATCAAGAAATGGACCTGGGCCGAATTCAACACACTGCCGTTGACCGAGATGACACGCGACATCCATTGCGTGACCGCATGGACCAAGTTCGACACGCCGTGGCAGGGCGTGCTGGTCGACGATATCCTTGCCGACGCAGGTTTGGAGCCGCCGACCGGCTTCACGCTGGCGCACGCGTTCGACGGTTACACCACCAATGTGCCGGTCAAGGATCTCACCGCCGGCAAGGCCATGGTGGCGCTGCTTTACGAGGGCAAGCCGATCACGCCGGACCACGGTGGCCCGGCAAGGCTGCTGGTGCCGCATCTCTATTTCTGGAAGTCGGCCAAATGGCTTAACGGCCTGCAATTCACGACGCGCGACGAACCCGGTTTCTGGGAATTGCGCGGTTACCACATCTATGGCGACCCGTGGCGCGAGCAGCGTTATACGGACGATCCATGAGCGATGCGGCAGCAGTGCAGTCGCCTTGGCAGACGGCCGGGATCGTCCGCATCGAAAAGCGCACGCCGCGCGTCACCAGCTTCTTTTTCCAGCCATCGCGGCCGTTTGCCTATCGCGCCGGGCAGCATGTCGATGTCAGGCTGACGGCGCCGGACGGTTACCAAGCCCGCCGCTCGTATTCCATCGCCTCCGCGCCCGAGATTGACGGCGTGATCGAGCTGGCGATCGAGAAGCTCGACGATGGAGAGGTTTCGCCATTCTTCCACGAGGTCGCGGCGGTTGGCGACGAGGTTGAACTGCGCGGGCCGCTCGGTGGGCATTTCGTCTGGCCCGATGAGGAGAGTGGGCCGCTTGTGCTGATCGGCGGCGGTTCGGGTGTCGTACCCTTGATGTCGATGATCCGTCATCGCGCCGCACGCAATTCGCCGGTCCCCGTCGTCCTGGTCTTTTCAGCCCGGGTCTGGGACGAAGTGATCTTTCGCGGCGAGCTGATCGGCCTCGACGACCGCAGGGACGGCTTCGACCTGGTGCTGACGCTGACGCGCGAAGCCGCACGCCGTCCCGCCGATTATTCGCGACGGGTGGACGTCGCGATGATGGTGCAAGCGATGGCGCGGCTGCCCGAGCCGCCAGGCATCGCCTTCGTCTGCGGCTCCAACGCTTTCGTGTCAGCCGCCGCCCAGGCGCTGATCGATGCCGGCGTCGCAGCGGAAGTCATTCGCACCGAACGCTACGGGGTCTGAGGAGTCCTATAGAGATCGCGCTCTCAGCCAATAGGCGAGAAGTGCGCCGACAGCAGCTGGAAAGGCAAGGCTCCATAAGCAGCCACCGTGGCCTCGTCGTTCCATTCGCGAAACTGACGCGACGGTCGCGCTTCGAGCGTCAGGTCATTCCGTGCGCCGTCGAGCGTCACCCTTCCACGAAAATACAGCACGCGTTCCTTTCCGGATCGGCTGATGGCCATAGCGCGCAGCCGAGCGATATGGCCATCACCGGCATTGATTTCCATTTCGATGCGGCGCCGGACAGGCGGAACACTGATTCTCACGACGATAGCAAGCATCATGTCGCCCATCATCGGCGGGCAGGCGATGGCTTGCGAAAACGTCAAAGGCATCGGTGCGGCTTGCGGGTTGCGCGCGGCTGGCCTGCCACGCCAAGGTTTGGCGTGGGGCTTCTGCTGCAACCGGCCCTTCTTGCGCTTCAGGCGCAATTGCTTGGCAAGTCCGCGCGACAGCCAGACAAGGGTGCCGAAATCCGTGCGCGGCTTGGCTTGCAAAATCGACGACCAACGCGACAGGCCAGCCCTATCAGCCATCCCGAAGATTTTGGCCAATGTCGGCCCCGGCACGGAAACGCCGATCTCAAACACCAGGTAGGACAATGCCACTGCCGCCGGAACGGCCAGACCGCGTCTGCCGACGATGTCGAGGAAAACATCCCAGTCGACGTCTCCGCCACGGATGGCGACGGCACAATCGACAAGCCAGTCGCTGTGGGTGTGGGCGTCGAGGCCGCCATGGGCGATGGCCAAGGCCATGCGATCGGCCGGCGACGGCACGAAGACCGCGACGCCGCTGAATTCGGCCGGGATCGCTCGCTGCCAGATCGCCAGATCGTCTTCCGAGCTCATCTGCGAGCCGTCATAGCCGAGCTGATGCAGGTCGATGTCGCCGAAACGACCCTTGAAAAAGTTCATCGACCGCAGCGACGCCAATCGGGTTCGCAGATATTGCGCACTGACGCCCGAGGCGATCTGCCAGTCGCGATCGCGCAGGATGTCGAACACGGCAGCCATGTCGCGCGGGCGCACCAGTATATCGATGTCGTGGGCCACCCGACCACGCTGTGCCGAGGCGTCCACCGCAACGCGGCTGGCGCCCTTGATCAACATGATATCGGCGCCGCCGTCGATCATCGCCTTCAGCACCGGCTCTGCTTCGCGCATCGCCATCCGTGACTTCGTCCACAGCATCTTCTGCAGGCCGACGAGGCGCGGATGGGCGGAATGGCCAGCCAACTTTCTTCCGAACCTGTCGGAGATGGCAGCGAGCAACCGGTGTTCTCTAAACGAGACAAGATCGATGTCGTTCTCATCCAGCCAGCGCGCGGCGCAGCCGGCGGCTGCGTCTTCATCGGCGAACAGGGCTGCCTTGAGCAACTGGTCGAGCTGGCCGGTCGGCCAGGACCAACCATAGTCCGGAAAGCGACGGCCGATACGGCGAACCGGCCCGGCTTTCAACTGGAGCCCGCCTTGTTCTGGGCTCGCCGCTGCATGGCGAGCCTTGCCACCTGGAGATAGCCGCGGTCGCGTTCCGGATCCCGGCCATGGGAAAGGCTGCCCGGCCTGATGCGGCGCAATGCAAGCACGTCGTCGAGCATGGCAAGGACAAAGCCTGCCTCACGAACCCGGGCGATCCAGTCGATCATCTCACCGCGCCCGCCTGCTTGGTCGATGACTGGCCCGACGGCCTCGGCAACCGTGCGGCGGATCATCATGGTCGTCCGCAACCAGCCGGGCACGGTCGCTGCCTCGGGTGCGTCGGGCCGGTCGTTGCGGAAATTCCGCAGGTGACAGAAAACCCCGGATGTCGCGGGCGATCCGTCAAAGAATGCGATCTGCCTTTCGATTTTATTAGGCAGCCACAGATCGTCTGCGTCCAGCGTCGCGATAAGCGGCGTCGAGAGTGCCGCAATACCACGGGTCGTAGCACTGCCGGGTCCCGCATTGTCCTGGCGTAGGAGTTGCATCTGGAGATCAATGCCGTCGATCGCCGAAGCAAGATCGTCGGTCGAGCCGTCGTCGACGATCACGACCATTTCGGGTCGCACCGTCTGGGCCGCGACCGACCGCAACGTCTCGGAGATCGTACCGCTCGCGTTGAAGGCCGGAATGACGACGCCGTATCCGCTCATCACATGAAATGCCAGTCAGCGAGATCCCTGAGATCGAAGATACCTTCGATTCGACGCAGGGACGGATCTGCCTTGCGGCGATTCATCGACTTGTGAATAGCGCGCATGAATTCACGCGACTGGACATCGGTTTGGCGGGTCATGTTGCCAGGATGACGTCTGTAGTAGAGGGCCACTGTCTCCGGCATCGCATGTCTTGGCCTGCTTTCGAAGGTGCGCAGCAGGTAGTCGGTATCCTCGGCTTGGTTGAAGGCCTCGTCGAAGCAACCGATACGCTCGACAAGCCTGCGCGAAAAGATCGCCGCCGACAGATGGATGCCGCGAACCGTAATGCTGTGGCTGTCGGCGGCCGGCTCAAGGCGGTCGTCGTCGATCTTGTCGACAAGCATCATTCTTGAATAGGTGAGGTCCAGGTCCGGATCGTTCCGGAACAGTCCGAGATCGGTCGCGAACCGTTCGCATGGGGAAATATCGTCCGAATCGAGAAAGGATACCAATTCCGTTTCCGGCTTGATCAGACTAAGCCCGACGTTGCGCGTGCGGGTCACACCAAGATTGGGCTGTTGGAAGAGGCGGATGCACGGGTTCTCGTCCATCGCCGAGCGCACTGCTTCGGCCGATCCGTCGGTCGACCCGTCATCGACGACGATGATGTCAAGATCGGCAGCGTCGCGTTGCCTCAGCAGCGAGCGCAGGGCCGGGCCTACAAAGGCTTCGCGGTTGTAGACCGGCATGATCACGCTCAGCCTCATAGGCGGCTCCACGACCGTTCGCGGCTTGGCTGATGCGGCCCGATTGTGTGCAGCATCATAGCATCTGCCAATCAGCGGGACTCTTCAGTTCGAAGATTCCCTGGACGTCTCGCAGCGAGGGGTCGGCCTTGCGCCGTCGCATCGACTTATGAATTGCACGCAAATTGTTGCGAACCCTGCCGCCATGCTCCTTGGTAACATTCCCGGCGTGCCGTCGATAGTAGATCGCGACGGCGTCCATCAGTTCGCAGTTCGGTCCCGTTTCGAAAACGCGCAGCAGATAATCAGTATCCTCGGCCTGCTCGAAATCCTCATCGAACTGGCCCGTCCGGTCGATAAGCTGCCTTTTGAACAGGGCCGCACTCAGCGAAATTCCGCGCAGTGTCATCGTGCGGCTGTCGGGTGTCGGTTCCAGCCGCTCGTCGTCAATCCGGTCTGCCAGGGTTATCAGCGAATAGGTCAGCTCCAGGTCGAAATCGGCTTTGAAGCGCGCAAGATCTGCCTTGAACCGCCCGGCCAGCGAGATGTCGTCAGAATCCAGAAAGGACACAAACGCGGCGTCCGGCGGCAGTTGCCGCAGCCCGGCATTGCGCGCCTTGGCGATGCCCATGTTCGATTGCTGGAACAGGCGGATGCAGGGTGTCTCGCGCATCATCGAGCGCACGGCTTCAACCGAGGCGTCGGTCGAGCCGTCATCGATGACGATGATGTCGAGATCAGCGGCGTCGCGCTGCCGCACCAGCGAGCGCAATGCCGAAACGACATAGCGCTCGCGATTGTAGACAGGCATTATCACGCTCAGTTTCACGAAGCGCCCCGCGCGAGAAAGTCCGCGACCGTGCCGGCTATCTCCCGGGGCTGCGTTCCCAGCGACAGACGGTAGCATGGCAGCAGGCGCGTCAGGTCGCCGAAGAAGCGAAAACCGCTTTCCCGCTCGCCCGGCATCTGCGCTATGCCAGACGGAGCCAAGGCAATCATGGCATCTTTGCGCGACACCGGCACGATCGAACTTACCTCGCCACCACCGATATGTGGCACCACCAGCGCAACGATGTCCAGAGTTTCAGGCACCGGCTGAGGCGCAATCTCACCAATGTGAAAGGTGTGCTTGCCTTGCCAGTTGAGCGGACCATGCGCCGGCAGCCGTTGCTTCAGCCCAAGCCGTGCAAATCCCTGGGGATCCTGTTTGAGTGTTGAAAACAGCGGGCGGGCAGTCACGCCGCCGGCGAGGTCGATCAGCACATAATCATCGCCGACGCTGTCCAGCCCGTTGAGGAGGCCGGCAGCGACCGTCCCGGATTTCCCTGCACCGCCCGCGCCTGCCAGCAGCACGCCCTTGCCGTTGGCGCCGAGCGTGCCTGCATGGGCAAGTCGCATGCCGCGTGCCGCATATTCCCAATGCAGGAAAGCCCGCAACGGTGCTCCCGGCTCCCATGGTGGAAAAGCTTCAGCCGAGGCCATCAACTGAACGCCAACGCGACGTTGCGGATCATAGAACTGCCAGAAGTCGAGATCGTGAAAGTGATGGCCACGCAACCCGGCCTCGGCGAGCCGCTTGGCAAAGCCGTGCTCGGTGAAATGCGCGTCGGCCCACTTGGCTGGCTCGGGGATACCAGCGACGCCCGGATGCACAATGAAAATGCGGCAACGGGACGTTTCCGGCTGATCATCCCGGGTCTCGAGAAAAGCATGGCTGAGTGCATCCGCCAGCGCGCCGGGGCTGAGATGCGCGCTAACCTCAAGCCGGGGAAGGTTGATCCTACGCACGACTGAATTGTATGCGGCCGTGCGTTCAGCGGCGGCAATGAGATACCGGGCGTAGTCCGGCAAGATTTCGAGAGTGACGCGCGATATGGTCAGGTCCAGTGTCCCTCTCTGGCGATGCAACCAGTCGCCCGTCAGGATGTCTGCTTTACCGCCGGCCAGCCAACGGGTTCCTCGACTTCATGGATAGGATCCACGATGATGAGGTCGGCAAGGTCGTCGTGAACGCTCACAGCGAGCGACTCGGTTGTGGCGGCAAGGTCGGCAAGCAGTTCGCCAGGCAGCGGCAGCGGTGGCGCATCCAGGCGAACCAGGAGCCCCAGTTCAAGCAATTGCGATACGAAACCTTCGAGTTCATCGGGGCCAATCGTCCTGGCGCCAACGGTCAGCCCGACCAGAGCCTGGGCATCGACGCCGGACGATAGCGCCTGCCAAATCCTGCTGCCCGAATCGGAAAATCCGAAATACTTCCCGTTCGAAAGATCGAGCACGACGGCTTCGCCGTCGAAAGATTCAAAGACAATATCCTTGCTCGAAATTGCGTAGACATCGCTATGACGCATTTGTCTTGGCCCCCGCAGCCGCGCGAGCAGTCGCCGGTCGGCGCGGTCGCTCAGCCTATAACGCCTGTAAACACTCGATTCTTGCTTGGCAAGCCAACGTGCGCCAGCGGCTCCAAGCCGATCACGCCTCGATTTCGAGCGCCGAAAGCGGTTTTGAGCAACAGGCGAGGATAAAGCCGTCGTCGATCTCGTGGTCCAGGATGCCGCCATTGTGGCTCATCTCGACGTCGCCCGCGACCTTCTTCACCTTGCAGGTGCCGCACAGACCGAACTCGCATGCGGCGGGTATCCGCACGCCGGAGGCCCGCGCGGTCTGCAGCACGGTCTGCCCGGCGACGCATTCGGCGTCGACATCCGAAAGCGCGAAACGGATCGGCGTCGCGGCTTCGACCGGGGCGACGGCGTCGTCTCTCGCCGGCAAAGCGAACGGCGCCGGGATCTTCTCCACGGCAGGCGCCGCAAAGCTCTCCTGATGGTATTTCGTCATGTCGAAGCCGGCGGAGTCCAGCATGCCGCGCACGGCGCGCATGAAAGGATCAGGGCCGCAGCAGAAGATTTCGCGCTCGCGGAAATCGGGCGCCAGCAGCGGCAGCCGGATGGCGTCGATGCGGCCCATATGGCCAAACCAGCCCTCGCGGCTCGACCGCTCCTCGATCATGAAGCCGAGCGACAGGCCGGGCATCCGGCTGCCGAGCAGCTCAAGTTCCTTGCGGAAGATGATCTCTTCCGGACGGCGCGCGCAATTGACGAAGCCGACATCGGTCCATGGCGCACAGTCGTTCAGCCAGCGCAGCATCGACATCATCGGCGTCACGCCGGAACCGGCGGAGATGAACAGATATTTGGCCGCCGGGTGGCTGTGCAGCGAAAAGTCACCGGTCGGCCCATAGGCCTTGACGTGCGATCCGGGCGTAAGATGGTCGAACATCCAGCGCGTGCCGATGCTGCCGGCCTGCGCCTTCACCGTCACCGCGATCGAGAACGGCCGCGATGGCGAGGACGACAGCGTGTAGGTGCGCATCAGCGGCCCGTCCGCGGCCGGCAGCTCCAGCGTCAAGAACTGGCCCGGCTTGTAGCGAAACCAGGTCTGGTTGTCGGAGCGGAAGGTGAAGGTCTTGACGTCAGGCGCTTCGTCGCTGACGCCGATCACTTCTAGCACCTGCAGCCGGTCGTTCCAGGGCGTCATCTGGTCGAGATGGCGATAGAGGCCAAGATCCGTCATCGCATTCATCCTCTTATCTCTTTTGTTTTGTGCATGATCCCAAGGCCGCTGCGCATTTTGGGCGACATGCGCTAGGCGACGCTGCGCAGGGTCGGCCGGCCGCCTTCGGCGAGGCGCGGGCCGATGAACGACGCGTACCATTCGACGAACTGGATCACGCCACCCTCATGCAGCTCCGAATAGGGGCCTGGTTCATAGGCGGGCGACAGGATGCCGAAGGCGTTTTCCTCGACGATGCGACGGTCCTGGTCGTTGGTCTCGGTCCAGACATGGGTGAGATCGTCGATGGTGTAGTCGACCCCCTCGACCGCATCCTTGTGCACCAGCCACTTCGTCGTCACCGCCGTTTCCGTGGCGCTGATCGGCAGCACCCGGAACGTCACCGCGTGATCGATGAGGATGTGGTTCCAGGTCGTCGGGTAGTGATAGTGCATCAAGGTGCCGATCCGGTCGGCGGAGACAGTGTCGGAGAGGTTCTTCTTCACCGCCCGCTTGCCGGTCATGGTGTAGCTGACGGCATCGCGCAGCAACGGCGCGCGGGTGGCGCGGTACTGTCCGGCCGGATCGATGCGAAATTTGCTCGGCAGGCCTGATGCCTCGCATTTGGCCCAATGCGCGACCATTTCGGGGTCACTGTCGGCGCCGTTGACGCCGGTTACGGTCGGCGCCTCGGGGAAGGTCTTGCACAGCTCGGGATGATTGGCGACGCAGTGATAGCACTCGCGATTGTTTTCCCAGACCAGCTTCCAGTTGCCCTTCTCGATGATCGTACTCTCGAAGGCGATCTTTGCTTCGCGCAACCGGTGCGGCAAAAGATAAGGTTCGATCATCGCCCGCATCGGCGCGAAATCGGCGGGCTCCCTGGCCAGGCAGATGAAGATGTAGCCGCCGACGCTCTCGCAGGCGACCGGCTTCAGGCTGAACTCGCTCTTGTCGAAACCGTCGGCCATCTGGCGGGCAAACAGCAGGCGGCCATCGAGTTCATAGGTCCACTGGTGATAGGGGCAGACGAGCTTTGCCGCCGTACCCCTCTCGGTATTGCAGACGCGGCTGCCGCGATGGCGGCAGGAATTGTGGAAGGCGTTGATCTTGCCTTGCTGGTCGCGGACAAGGACGACCGGATAGTCACCGATCTGCACCGTGATGTAGCTGCCCGGCTTCGGCAGCTCGCAATCGTGGCCAATGAACAGCCAGTCGCGATACCAGATCAGCTCCATGTCGAGCTTGAAGTAGTCCGGATCGGTGTAGAAGGGCTGTTCTAGCGAAAAGCCTTGCCGGCGGCTGTTCAAGAGCCTCAGCATGTCGTTGCGAGTTTCCATGTCCTGTCCTCGTTTCTAAGGACTGAACTGGTGGTGACGGAGGAAGGATTGGACGCAGGCCGGCGATGCGCCGGACATGCACTATCCACCTCTTGACCGCCCACCGCGATCAGTCGAGTTCAATGATCTCGGGCTGGTTTCCGGGCTCTGGAGTTGTCCTTGCGGACCATCGCGACACCTTCCCAGGCAGTTGCCCAGTGGTCTCCCGTTGCGACTTGAACTCCACCACCGTTGCGGGGGCAGCGCCGGATTCTGACCGGCTTCCCAATTCTCCGCCTCGTCGTCACGAAGCGGCACCTGAGATGATATGATCTAACCACGATCGCGGGCGCGCCATCGGCATGAAAACGACATCGTATCCATGCGGCGCGACACGGATGCGAAACGTTCCGGTTGGCGATTGCAGAGCTGAAATCCTATCTCCGCGGCGGCCATTTCCATCTGCAATCTCCTCGAAACCGACCCCTCACCCGGGGCCAAAAAAGTTAACAGTTTCGAAAAGTGACTATTAGCTCTTTCTAAAATCGAACCGAACGGTTCGTTTCTGTTGACGGTGCGTGCAGGACGGTGTGAACGCCGGACCTTCGAAACAGTTGGTGATCAAGCGGGCGGTTTTTCTTAAATCATTGAAAAATATAAGTAAAAAGTGGTGTGTAGAAGCCCTTGGCACAATTTCAAGTGGCGGACTCATGGTCCACACGAAACAACTTCGTGATTGGAAAAGGCGAGGATGCCCTCCCACATCGGGGCTGTCCGAACGACGCGATTTCTTCCCAAGACACGCCGCTAGACGGACGGGAAAAATACTGGAGTACATAAAATGAAAAAGATCATTCTCACTGCCGCCGTCCTTCTGGCGATTTCGGGCAGCGCCTTCGCTAATGGTAGCGACCACTACGGTTCGAACGCCGCGGCAGCCACTGCTGTCGACAGCTCGTCCACGGCTTCGGTCAAGAAGTCGGAACCGGCTGCTCAGACGCCTGCCCAGGGCAGCGACCGTAATCTCTTCGGCAACAACTAAAAGCCGATTACCGGCAGACGGCGGGCTTGCCCGCCGCTCTGGCGAAATTCAGAAATCAGGAGACTTGAAATGAAGAAGATCATTCTTGCTGCCGCTGCGGTTCTCGCCATCTCGGGTAGCGCCTTCGCAGGCAGCGACAACTTTGGCTCCAACGGCGCCAACCAGCCTGCCACCACCGCCACCGACAGCTCGTACACGGCTTCCACCCAGAAGTCGGAGCCGGCCACGCAGGCGCCTGTCAACCATGGCAGCGACCGCAATCTGTTCGGCAACAACTAACATCCGACCAAACCAACATCAGACAGCGATGCGGCGGGTTAACCCGCCGCATCGAATTCGAAAATACGGAGTATCAAAAATGAAGAAGATTGTTCTTACTGCCGCCGCTGTTCTGATTGCCGCCGGCAGCGCCTATGCCCGCAACGACAACGTTGGCGGAACCGACATCAACAAGCAGGCGACCGTCAACGTCGACACTTCGCATACGGGCTCGATCCGCAAGAGCGAATCGCCCATCTACAAGCTGCTCAATTCGTCGGGCGATGTATCGAAGTCCGCCCCTCAGGGCAGCGACCGGAACCTCTTCGGTCGCTAACAGCCGAAGCCGATGTCCAGAAAAGAGCGGTGGGCCTTGCCCGCCGCTCTTTTTTTGACCGTCGAGATGGTTCCGTATCAGGCTGCCTTTGCTTCCGCTTCGTGAAGCGCGAAGGACCGCCCATCCGTATCGAAGATATGCAGGTCTTCGCCATTGGCGCTCAAGCGCAATGTCGAGCCACGCTTGACTTCGACATTACCAGGCAGCTTGGTCACCAACGGCAGGTCGGCGCGGCCGATGTCGACATAGACAAGCTGAACCTCGCCGAGCTGCTCGACATAGTCGACCGTCCCTTCGAACAGATAGTCCGCACCGCTGGCGATGATCAAATCCTCCGGCCGCACGCCGAAGCTCACTGCGGCGCCCTTTGCCGAAGCAGGCGTCGTGATCGGCACGGTTGCCTTGCGCCCGGCGACATGGCTGACGACAGTCGGATTTCCGGTCTTGTCGATGGTCGCGGGCAGGATGTTCATGGCCGGCGAGCCGATGAACTGGGCGACGAACAGATTGCCGGGCTTCTTGTAGAGATCCATCGGCGTGCCGACCTGTTCGATATGGCCGTCCTTGAGCACAACGATGCGGTCGGCCAGCGTCATCGCCTCGACCTGGTCGTGGGTGACGTAGATCATGGTCGTGGCGGGCATCGATTCCTTGAGCTTGGCGATCTCGATGCGGGTGGCAACGCGAAGTGCGGCGTCAAGGTTCGACAGCGGCTCGTCGAACAGGAACACTTTCGGATTGCGCACGATGGCGCGGCCGATAGCGACGCGCTGGCGCTGTCCGCCCGACATCGCCTTGGGCAAGCGGTCGAGATATTTGGTCAGCTGCAGGATTTCCGCCGCCTGGCGCACGCGCCGGTCGATCTCGGCCTTGTTCTCCTTCCCGATCTTCATCGAGAACGCCATGTTGTCGTAAACGGTCATGTGCGGGTACAGCGCGTAGGACTGGAACACCATGGCGATGCCCCGCTTGGATGGCGGCACGTCGTTCACGACCTCGCCGGCTATTCTGAGCTCGCCGGAGGTGATTTCCTCGAGCCCGGCGATCGACCTCAGCAATGTCGACTTGCCGCAGCCCGACGGACCGACAAAGACGATGAATTCGCCCGACTTGATATCGAGGTCGATGCCGTGGAGAATGTTCAGATTGCCGTAGGACTTCTTCACTTGCCTTAGCGTGACATCGGCCATTGGTTTCCTCCAGTGATTTGAAATTCAGTCGACGCGCCCGAACCAGGCGCCGTAGCCGCCAAGCTCGATGGAACCGCTGCTTGCCTGCCCCGAAAATCCATGCCCGGGCAAAGGTTGCAGCGATCGGCTGCCAAGGTCAACCTTGGTTGGCCCGGCTCCCAGATTGAAGACGCAGACGAGCTGCTCGTTGCCTGCGCGGCGGGTGAAGGCAACGGTGTCGCCCTCGCTTTCGATAAAGGTGATGTCACCCTTGACGAGCGACGGATGGGCACGCCGGAACGTGAGAAAGCGACGATAGTGCTCAAGCAGCGAATTCTCGTCGCCCTGCTGGACATTGACCGCTTGCGAAAGATGTTTGGTCGGCACCGGTAGCCAGGGCTTTGCCGAGGAGAATCCGCCATTCTTGGTGCTGCCGTCCCACACCATCGGCGTGCGGCAGCCGTCGCGGCCTTTGAATTCCGGCCAGAAGCGGATGCCATAGGGGTCCTGTAAATCCTCGAACTGGAGGTCGGCTTCACCGAGCCCAAGCTCTTCGCCTTGATAGATGCAGACCGAACCGCGCAAGGACATCAGCAGCGCCGAGATGACCTTGAGATAGGCGGTCGGGTCGGATTCGCCGGCCGCCCAGCGCGAGGCCGGGCGCATCACGTCGTGGTTGGAAAAGGCCCAGCACGACCAGCCGTCGCTGGCGACCTTGCCGAAGGATTCCAGCACCGAGCGGACCTTGGCCGCACTGATCTTTTCCGGCGCCAGGAAGTCGAAGGAGTAGCACATGTGCACGCGCTTGCCGCCGGCCGTGTAGGCAGCCACCACGTCCAGTCCGCGCTGCGAATCGCCGACCTCGCCGACCGCGGCGGTTGCCGGATATTCATCGAGCAGGGCGCGGAACCGCTCGAGGAAGCCGAGGTTTTCGGGCCGGCTCTTGTCGTAGAGATGGTCCTGATAGTTGTAGGGATTGACCGCTGGTGCGGTCTGGTCGTTGCGCTCTTCCGGCGGCAGCGGCGGATTGTTTTCCAGGCCCTGGCTGTGGAAATAGAAATTGATGGTGTCGAGCCGAAAACCGTCGACGCCACGCTCCAGCCAGAAGCGGGTGACGTCGAGCAACGCGTTCTGGACCTCATGGTTATGGAAGTTCAGGTCGGGCTGCTCGGACAGGAAATTATGCAGGTAATATTGCTGGCGGCTGGTGTCCCATTGCCAGGCCGAGCCGCCGAAGATCGACAGCCAGTTGTTGGGCGGCGTGCCGTCCGGCCTGGCGTCAGCCCAGACATACCAGTCGGCCTTGGGGTTGGTGCGGCTCGACCGACTTTCCTTGAACCATGGGTGGTTGTCCGCGGTGTGCGACAGCACCTCGTCGATCATCACCTTCAAGCCCAGCCTGTGCGCCTCGGCGGTCAGCGCGTCGAAGTCGGCCAGCGTGCCGAACATCGGATCGACGTCACAGTAATCGGTGACGTCATAGCCGAAATCCTTCATCGGCGATTTGAAGAACGGCGAAATCCAGATGGCGTCCGCACCGAGTGCCGCGATGTAGGGGAGGCGACCGATGATGCCCTTGAGGTCGCCAATGCCGTCGCCGTTGGAGTCCTGGTAGCTGCGCGGATAGATCTGGTAGATCACCGCACCTCGCCACCAGTCGCTATCGATGGCGAGATCAGGCTTCGAGCTGGCCTTCAAAGCGGATTGCATCGTCTCAGCCTCCTTTCACCGAGCCGGCAAGCAGCCCGCGGACAAAATAGCGCTGCAGCGAGAAGAAGACGATCAGCGGCACGATGATGGTCACGAAAGCCGATGTCGTCAGAATCTCCCAGTCGCCACCGCGTGAGCCCAACAGCGCATTGAGCTTGGCGGTCAGCACGATCTGGTCTGCCTCTGTACCCAGGAAAACCATCGCCACCAGCAGATCGTTCCATACCCACAGGAATTGGAAGATGGCGAACGAGGCCAGCACCGGGAACGACAGCGGCAAGACGATCTTGACGAAGATCTCGAAATCGCTGGCGCCGTCGATGCGCGCCGATTCCATGATTTCGCGCGGCAGGCCGGCAATGTAGCTTCTGAGCAGGTAGATGGCGAAGGGCAGGCCGAAGCCGGTATGCGCCAGCCAGATGCCGAGATAGGTCTTCGACGGCATGCCGAAGAAAGCGCCGACACCGTTGTAGAGTTTCAAGAGCGGGATCAGCGACATCTGCAGCGGCACAACCAGCAGGCCGATGATGACCGCGATCAGCAGCGCCCGGCCGGGAAACCGCATCCAGGCCAGCGCATAGGCGGCAAAGGCGGCGATCAGGATCGGTATGACGGTCGCCGGGATGGTGACGGTCAGCGAATTCATGAACGACCGCCCGATGCCCTCGGAAAACAAGACTGTCTTGTAGTTCTCGGTGGTGAATTTCGGTGGCGCCGACGAGGCATAGTAGATGCGCTGGCCGCGATCGCCTTCGAAGGCCTTGGGCGACTGCATGACAAAGCTGCCGTCTTCATTCAGCTGCAAGGTCACGCCATCGCCGAGATCCGCCGAAGTGCCAGCGGGATATTGCGTTGGCGCCGCCGATTTGACACCGAAGGCGCTGATGTTGCGCTTGGCGCCGTCGCCGAAGATGTTGCCCTCGAGAACGAACTTGCCGTCCTTTTCGACCTGCGTCGAGGCGGCCGGCAGCCGGCCGGCTTCGGTCTGGGTGGAACTGGCGAACGAGTTCCACCAGCCCGAGGCGATGATCTGGTTCTTGTCGCGCAGCGAGGAGACCAGGATGCCGAGCGTCGGTATGGTCCAGATCGCGACGAAGACAAGCACTGCAATGTGGACGCCAAAGCGGCTGGCGAAGGAATTTCCGGTCGCAACGGCCATCTCAATGTCCTCCCGTCTCTTTGTTCGCCTGGCGGATGTTCCAGACCATGATCGGAATGACCGCGATCATGATGATGATGGCGATGGTGGCGCCGCGGCCGAAATCGCCGCCGCCACGGAACATCCAGTCGAACATCAGATTGGCCAGGACCTGGCTGTTCCATTGGCCGTTGGTCATGGTCAGCACGATGTCGAACACTTTGAGCACCAGAATGGTGATGGTGGTCCAGACGACGGCGATGGTGCCCCATATCTGCGGCACCATGATCTTCCAGAAGATCTGGAATGGATTGGCGCCGTCGATGACGGCGGCTTCCAGCGTTTCTTCGGGAATGCCGCGCAAGGCTGAGGACAGGATGACCATGGCAAAGCCGGTCTGGATCCAGATCAGGATCACCATCAGGAAGAAATTGTTCCAGAACGGCAGCGATATCCAGACCTGCGGCTGGCCGCCGAAATGCTGGATGATGGCGTTGAGGATGCCGATCTGCGTCTGGCCCTCGCCGCGATATTCGTAGATGAATTTCCAGATCACGCTGGCGCCGACGAAGGAGATCGCCAGCGGCAGGAAGATCAGGCTCTTGGCGATCGTGCCCCACCAGATCTTGTCGGTCAGCACGGCGATGATCAGCCCGAGGAAGGTGCAGGCGGCCGGCACCACCGCCAGCCAGACGATGTTGTTGAGAATCGAGTTGCGGAATTCACGGTCGCCGAAGGCCCATTGATAGTTGGCCAAGCCGACGAAATTGATGCCGCCGCGATCGAGGAACGATAGCCGCAGCGTCTCGACCACCGGATAGATCAGGTAGATGGTCAGGATGATCATCGCCGGACCGACGAACAGCCATGGCCTGACCAGCCCCTGCCGGCGCAGATTGTCGATGGCCGCGGCACCGGCGACGCCACGCGACGGGAATATCAGGTCGACCAGTCTGTTGGCGCCCCAGAAATAGGCGACGCAACCGCCGACGCCGACGATGATGACGAATATGGCCGAGAAAATCTGAGCCGCCATGGGTCCCTCCCCCTGCGCATCATCAGCCAAGGCCGAACGGTCCGGGCGGTGAGATGCGCCGATTCAGTTGTTCAGAGCGCGATCGCCAGGCAAGACAGGCTTTCCCTTTGCTGATCGCGCTTCATGCCGGATGTTTGTGTGCTCATGATAATCGCCGCGGCACGGGCCGCCGGTCGGATCCGGGCCTCCAGGGCCCGGATCCAGTCGGGATCGGATAGCCGAACAATCGGCTGCTTACTGTCGGCCGCCTACTTGATCGCGTCCCAGCTCTTCTGGATGTCGGTGGCGACATCCTGCGCGGACTTGCCACCGACCAGGTCGATCATGCCGGTCCAGAAGGCGCCGGCGCCGATCTTGCCCGGCATCAGGTCGGAACCGTCGAAGCGGAAGGTCGAGGCGTTGGCGAGGATTTCGCCCTGCTTCTTCAGCGCATCGCTGGCATAGGCGTCCTTGTTGACCGATTTGAGCGGCGTCACGAAACCACCCTCCGCCATCCAGATCTCATGGGCGAGCGGCATCTTCAGGAATTCGATGAACGCGCGCGCGGCCTTTGAGTCCTTGGTGATCATCGCCAGCGTACCGGCGCCGAGCACGGGCGTGCCCAGTTCAGGCTTGGAAGCATAGGGCGGAAAGTAGAAGAAGTCCGCATCCTGGCCGACTTTGGTGCCTTCCGGGAAGAAGGTCGGAATGAACGACGCCTGATGGTGCAGGTAGCATTTTGGCGGCACGGAGAAGAGACCCTTCGGGCTGTCGCGGAAATCGGTCGCCGCAACCGCCTTGGCGCCGCCGTCGACCATCGTGTCGTCGGTCGCGATCTTGCCGAAGATGTCGATGGCGTTGACCACCGCCGGATCGTTGAATGGGATCTCGTTCTTCACCCACTTGTCGTAGGTTTCCGGAGACTGGGTGCGCAGCATCAAATCTTCGACCCAGTCGGTCGCCGGCCAGCCTGTGGCGCCGCCGGAGCCGAGGCCGATGCACCACGGCTTGCCGCCATCGGCGATGATCTTCTTTTCGAGATCGGCGAGTTCTTCCTGCGTCTTCGGCACCTTGTAGCCGGCTTCCTCGAAATTATCCGGCGAGTACCAGACCAGTGACTTCACGTCGGCCTTGTAGGGGAAGGCGAAGAAGCCCGGCTTGCCGTCCTTGTCCTTGAAGGTACCGAGATCGACCCATGACTGGCCGGCGCCGTAATTGTCCTTGACCCATTTGGCGGTGTCGTCGCCGAGCGGCGTCAGCAGGCCCTTCGATGCCAGATCCTGGATCAGTCCCGGCTGCGGCAGCACGGCGATGTTGGGCGGGCTGCCGGCCTGCGTGTCGATGACGATCTGCTGTTCGTAATTCTCCGAGGAGGAGTATTTGATCTCGACGCCGGTGGCTTCCGAGAAATAGTCGAGAACGCCGCGCACCAGGCCTTCGTCCTCACCGCGCCACGGTCCGAAGATCGACAGCGTCTCACCCTTGAGGTCGACTTTCTTGAGTTCTTCGTAGTTGGCCCAGTTGAAGCGCTTGTCCTCACCTGGCTTGAACTTCAGTTCGGCATGCGCGGGCGCGCTTAGGGCGAGCGTGGCAAACCCAGCACCCAGCAAAAGCATTTTCTTCATCGGTATTCCTCCCAGTGGATCATACACACCGGACGGAACCTCCATTCCGCCCGCCGACGCCGCAGGACTGTGACTCAGTCAGAAAGGAACCGCAACCTTTCGAAGAGTCTTCCAAAGCGCTTTGGCCTTTTTGATCTCGCCATTGAATCGGCCGGAAGTCAAGAGGCAGCTAGGCTAATCGATTTAATCTGACACGTTTGCGGCCTAAAAAGTGCGCTGCAACATGCTTTTATGGCAGTGCAGCAGCAATTTTTGTTTCAAACACGTCTGAAGCACGCTTATGGTCCGTTGTCGAATGGCCCGACCCCGACGACACTTGGGTCGATTCAATTTAAAAGCGCTTTGAGGGAGATGGAGAGTTTTCGTGAACCTCAAGCAGCTTGCCCATATGCTGGCACTGTCGCAGACTACGGTAAGCCGCGCGCTGAATGGCTATCCTGAGGTCAACGAGGAAACGCGAAGGCGTGTCATGGACGCCGCCAAGCGCCACGGCTACCGCCCCAATCCCAGCGCGCGCCGGCTGGCGACCGGCAAGACCGGCATGATCGGCTATGTCCTGCCGACCGGTGCATCCGTCGACATCGATCCGCATTTCGTCGAGTTCCTGTCCGGCCTCGGCGATTATGCCCGCTCGCACGAGCTCGATCTGGTGCTGTCGCCGGCCGACGCCGACGATCAGGAGACGACCTACCGGCGCATCGTCGCCAACCGCCAGGTCGACGCCGTCTACATCTCCTCGCCGAGGCCCGCCGACCGGCGCGTGGCGCTGGTCAACACGCTCGGCATACCCTTCATCGTTCATGGCCGCAGTGAAGGCTTCGATTTCGACTATGCCTTTACCGACATCGACAATGAGGGCGCCTTCCGCGAGGCGGCCAGGCTGCTGATCCAGCTCGGCCACCGGCGGCTGGCGCTGATCAACGGCAACGATCGCGAGACCTTTGCCATCCATCGCGAGCGCGGCGTGCGCCGGGCGCTCGCGGCGAGCGGGCTGACATTGGCCGAGCGCCACGTCTGCTCGGTTGATATGACCGAGGAGAATGGCTATCGCGCCACCAGGCGTTTGCTGGAAGAGGACGATGCGCCGACGGCGATCGCCTGCTCCAGCCTGATCATGGCGCTGGGCGTCGTGCGTGCGGTGCGCGACCTCGGCCTGAGCATTCCGGGCGACGTGTCGCTGATCGCCCATGACGACGTCTTCCCCTGGCTGAGGCCGGAGAATTTTTCGGTGCCGCTGTCGACGACGCGTTCATCGATACGTCTTGCCGGCGCGCGCGTCGCCGAGCGGCTGGCGGCACGGATTTCGGGGCTGGAAGAGGGCGCCCGCGGCGAGGTCTGGCCTGTCGACTTGGTGGTCCGAGGATCCGTCGCCGGCGCGCCTGGCTAGGGATCAAACCCGATCGCTCCGAAAGGCCGAGTTCGCCCCCTGCGGACGTCGCCGGAAGATCGATTGCATCTCGTGGGACAACGGTCTGCCTGCGCCTGCTCTTGATTTGGCTTTTAGAGGGTGACAACCAGTAAACCAGAGTCATCGACCAGCACTCCTGGATGCGCCACTTGCCCAAATTCCCGTTCTCCGAGATGGATCCAATCCAACATCCTGGCCCACCGCCGAAGACTTCGGAGGTGGTCATTGTCGGTGGCGGTATCATCGGCGTGACGACAGGTCTTTTCCTTGCGAAACGGAACATTCCGGTGACGCTGCTGGAAAAGGGACGCGTTGCGGCCGAACAGTCCTCCCGAAATTGGGGATGGATTCGAAAGCAGGGACGAGACGCGGATGAGCTGCCGATCGTTGTCGAGGCTTGTCGCCTATGGCGGCAGCTGGCCGAGGAATGCGGCGAAGACATCGGGCTGAACCAGACAGGTGTGACGTACCTGGCGAACTCGGACAAAGACATGGCCGGCTTCGAAGAGTTCATGAAGATCGCCGCGATCCATGCGCTCGACACGCGCCTCCTGGACACGGACGAAACCGCGAAACTCATCAAAGGCATGTCGCGCAAGTTCAAGGGCGCGATGACGACGCCCTCCGACATGCGCGCGGAGCCCTGGCTGGCGGTGCCTGCACTTGCTCGGCTTGCCGTCCGAAATGGCGTCAAAATCGTAGAGAATTGCGCAGCGCGAACCCTCGAAATCTCAGCTGGCAAGATCAGAGGAGTGTGGACCGAGGCGGGATACATCGAGACCTCCAGCGTACTCGTCGCGGGCGGCGCCTGGTCATCCCTGTTCCTGAGAAGACACGGCGTGTCCATCCCCCAACTCAGCGTCAGGGTAACCGTAGCCGCAACGGAGCCCATGCCTGAAATCTATGCAGGTGCGGCAGCTGACGAAGACATCGCTTTCAGGCGCCGACAGGATGGCGGATACACGCTCGCTCCGGGAGGCAGTAATTTGCTCTACATGGGGCCTGACGCATTCCGGCACGCCACCAAGTATCTTCCCGCCCTCATGGCCAATCCGCTCGGAACCCGCTATTTTCCGTTCGCTCCATCGGGTTATCCTGATAGCTGGTCGACGCCGCGCGATTGGGCACCGGATACACAGAGTCCTTTCGAGAGAATGCGGGTGCTCAACCCAGCCGCTGAACGCTCCGGCCTCCGTTCGATAGAGCGCAATTTCAGGCGCCTTTTTCCACAGTTCGAAACAGTTCGCCTAAAGGCAGGCTGGGGCGGCATGATTGACGCCATGCCCGACGTCGTCCCCGTCGTGGATCACGCGCGGGCAGTCGGCGGTCTTTTCGTCGCGACGGGAATGAGCGGTCACGGTTTTGGCATCGGGCCTGGAATCGGCCGCGTCATTTCCGACATGATTCAGGGAAACGAGACTGGGCATGACCTCAGCCGCTTTCGGCTGTCGCGCTTCTATGATGGAAGCGCCCTTCGGTTGGGTCCGGCCCTGTAGCAAAAGGGTTGCGCCAAGCCATCGTTCATCGCCATGCCCAGGATCACTCCTTGGCCGCCCCTGCCGCCTTGATATCCAGCAGCCCATAGCCGAAATCATTGTCGCGTCCCTTGGGGCCGAGATCCCTGGCCGTCGCCGCGAGCGCCTTCTCGATGTCGTCGGCTGAGCGATCGGGCGCGGCATGGATGAGATTGGCGATGGCGCCGCTCACGATTGCCGCCGCGAACGAGGTGCCGGTGACCACATCCGAGCCGGCGCCACTCGGCGCCACCATCTCGACCCCGGGTGCCGAGATGAAGACATAGGCGCCGCGATTGGCCTGCGGCATCAGCCCATCCTTGGCATCGGTTGCGGTCACCGCGATGACGCCGTCGAAGGCGGCCGGATAACCATAGGGTGCTTTCGGCCCGTTGTTGCCAGCGGCGGCGACCAGCACCATGCCCAGCGCGCGGGCATTGCGGCAGGCGACACCGAGCAGGTCGTTCTTCGGCCCGACGAAGCTCATGTTGATGATGCGAACGTCCTGGTCCGCCGCCCAGTCGAGCGCCGCCAGGATGACATCCATGGTCGACTTGCCGCCCTCGAAGGCACGGGCGTGGTAGATCCTGGCGCCCGGCGCCATGCCCTCCAGCGCGCCGACACCGGCGATCAGGCCGTCGATCGACGTGCCGTGATCGCGCTTTTCGATCGGCACGTCGGGCATGGCGTCGAACTGCCCCGCAATGACGCCTGCCAGCGCCGGGTTGGTGTCGTCGATGCCGGTGTCGATCACCGCGATGCGGACGTTTTCGCCGCTGGCCTGCTTGGCATCGAGCGCAATGCGGTCGAAGGCATAGTTTACGATGCTGGCGGCCTGCTGCAGCGAATACACATGGTTGGGCTCGCGCCGCTGGGTGCGGCCGTCGGCGGCGAGTTGCGCCAGCACGACGCCGACGGGCCGGCCGTCGGGAATCCCAAAACGCACCAGCGTGCTGCCAAGCAGCCGCGACTGGCGCTGCGAGCGCACCTGGAGGCCGAAGGAAGCGGCGATCTGCTGCACGGCCCCGGCATCGCCGTCGACCGTCACCAGCACCTCGTCCGGCACGAAATCGCCGACCACCGCGCGCGGCGGCTGAACGGCGACGAGATCGGTCGGAGAGACGATCGGGCCGCCAGGCGGAGGGCGGGCTTGAGTATCGGCAGGCGGCCCCCCCGGCGCCGGCCGGGGCCGCGGG